>JBBJNV010000026.1 GCA_037721215.1 Gemmatimonadaceae bacterium | reverse complement strand
CAGCGCGCCCGCCTCGGCTGGACGGAGTCGGCGCTGCGACGCGAGATGATGATCATTCGCGAAGAGCTCGAGCGGGTCGTGAGGACTCACGTGCCGGCCAATGGTCCGCTCCAGGCCGCCGACGCCGTTGCAACGGCGAACCGGTTCCTGGATCAGGCCGAATACCTGGCCGTCCGATCGCTCGAGAAGGCGCGCGAAGACTGATCCGTCGTCGGCCAGTGAAGATGACGGCTCATCCGCGCCGGCACGGGCCGAGTGCTCGTGTCCGCAAGCTTAGAAGTTAAGACTGGGCCGGCCTCCGACTTTCGCGTGGGTTAATTCCTCGCGCTGTTGAGACTGAGTGACCAGAGCCACATGCGACGGGCGCCGTTCGCGTATCCGCTGTCGCTGACTTACCCGTGTCACCGTGGCATTCGTACCGTAAACAGGGTGCCCGCCTCGTCCGACGAGCGAACATCGATTGTCCCCCCGTGAGCCGTGACGATGCGTTCGGCGATATATAGACCGAGACCCATGTTTTCCCGTGCGCCTGGCTCAGGAGCATCCGGCCGCAGGCGCTTGAACGGGCTGAAAATGTGCGGAAGACTGGACGCAGGAATCGCCTGCCCGAAGTTGTGAACACGGATCACAACGTCTTTCGGCTCGCCAAGAGCCGAAACGTCTACTCGTGACTCCTTATCACCATGCTGAACAGCGTTGTTAACAAGGTTGGAGATGAGTTGGCCGAGTCGGCCTGCATCCCAGCGGCCCTGTAGATCTCCTGTCGAGTTGAACAGTACCGGCCTGTCAGGGTGCGTCGAGGCGACTTCGTCGATTCCCCGACGGATTATGTCATTCAGATTCGTGTCGGATGGGGTAATCGGAATACCAGGCCCCAGACGACTCCTTGTAAAGTCCAGCACGTCGGATACCATGCGACTCATTCGCCGGGCACTGCTCAGGATTGTGGTTGCGATCGCGAGATGGGGTTTCGTCAGACCTCCGGTCTCGAGCATGAACTCTGAGCCGCTAATGACCGCGCTCAAAGGGGATTGCAGGTCATGTCCAAGAATGCCAATGAAGATTTCACGGGCCTTTTCAAGATCCGCGGCAAATCGCTCTATCGATTCCGCCAGCGACTGGTCGATCGTTTCGTTGAACCGCGTGAGATCCTCGAAATCGTCCGATGTGAAGGTTTCGTTTGATCGCGTCCAGAGCCGGAGAACGCTCGCCCGCAACGCGCGGTACTCCGATACCATTTCCGCTACGGTAAACCCGTCCTCCGCCCGCCCCGCTCCATGAACCTCGGCAGCTGTATCGGTTGAGCCCGTAATGCGTGCGCCCTTCCCCTTGGATTTTGCCGCCTGCTCCGCGTCACTCTGCGGCGTGCGTAAATCGGCGACGATGACCTCGAGCATCGGTATCGCGTGGTCGCGAAGTTCAGTGAGGTCCAGTGCCTCGCCGGCAGCCCCCCTCGTCGACGCGAAGGCTACCCACTCCTTGAGGATTGCGTCGAGGTTCTCTTCAATGAAATCTGCGAGCCGCACGATGTCTCCGTTTTGGTCCGGCATGAAAGTTAAACTGTCTGGATCATCCTGTTTTCTTACAGCAGGGCGCTCAGGCATGGGACGATGTAAAGTGCAAACTGGGCGGTCACGCGGGAGACTCGTGCTCGATCCAAGCGTCCAGCGAGCTCGTGAAGTCGGCCGAACGCGATGATCATCGACCTGAGACAAACGGTGGAGGATTCGGGGAAATGGTCGGACAACTCGCCGCCTAGCTATCCGCGGGCGAGTTCCATTTCCGCCCACTCACCGAACGCCTTGGCTCTATCGATCGCCTCAGCGGCATCGTCGAGGTCCATGCGGCGGTGGCCGTAGGCAGAGTCATCCTTCGCTTGGAGCAGCCGTGAAACCGCGTGAGTTCCTGCTGTGGAAACTGGTTTCCAAGCGCATGCCGAATCGTCGCGGGGAGCCGCTGATGATCGTCCGAATTCCTGATTCCGGCCACTTTGATCGTAACGGCATCACCGTAGGCAATCGCGCTCAGAATGGCGCCCTGGACAATCAGGCGGCCATCGTCTCCTTCGTCAGCGACCGCAAGCGCATTGCGGGCGGCCTTAAGGTGCGCGCGCGCAGCGTCGGCGACCCAACCATTCGCTCCTGTCGTTCACCTGACGCCATGTCCCCCGTGAGATCATGCGGGCCGCTTTCCGCTACGCTTGAACCGCTTCCGGACATCACCGGGCGCGTCCCCGCTCAGCACGACGGTATCGCGCTCCATCTCCCGCCAGAATGCGGAGCGCTTTTCAACCATTAACCGCAAATCGGCGGGACCGAGTGCCACAACTGAAATGCGATTCGACCGCTCGGGCAGCGCAACGCCGATGGCCTCCCGAAGTCTTTCTGCCTGGCGAGTCGGTTGTCCTTTTGAGCTGATGATCGCGACGTCAATATCGCTCGCATAATCGTCCTCTCCCCGTGCGACGCTTCCATAAAGCCATATGGCCAGCGGAGCGGGACGCACAGTGCCTGCCGCCTTGCGGATCCCGCGCACCAGGTCGGCGGCCTGCTTGCGCTCCGCGGCATAGATCGCGGAAAGAGCCGGGACGAGCGGGTGGTCTTCGCTAAGCGCGCAGGCCATGCTTCGGCCAACCTCCACGGTGGTAACGACATCCAAATCCAACAGGCGCCGCAGGGCAGTTCTCACACTTGGCAGGCTTAGCCGGGCTCGCCGGGCGATATCAGAAACGCCAAGACGCCCGCCGTGCTCCGCGAGCACGCGGATGACACGAACGGCTGCGCGGAATCCGAGTATATCGTCGAGAGGGTGGTGGAGAGCACTGGCCGAGGGTGGCCGCATCGATCGTCAGGTAAAGTGTTCTTTCTGAATAGAAAGTATTCTTTCTCTGATTAAAATACGTTCCGACCTACACCCGTGCAATGCAAAGTACGGCACATCGCCGTTGCTAAGGGAGCGAATCGACCAGCTCTCTCAGAGCGGCTCGTTTCCAGACGATCCCAATGTCTGACTGCTTGTTGATCCGTCCGCTGTACATGCCCAGCAGGTAGGTGTGCGTACTTGTGCCCACTCCTACCATGCCCCCTTGATAGGCAACCGCTCCCGTTTTGTGGATGATCACCGGCGAGCCTGACTGGCCTTGACGAGTGCGGCAATCTATCAGGAAGATGGGAAGGTCGTCGACATCGATTTCGGGTTCGGAGGCAACGAATCCAGTCGCCCAGATCGCGACTGAACCCGAAACCGACAAATCGAACGGAAACCCCACGACGCTAACTGGCTCCGCAGGGCCATAGGCCATCGCGGGGCTTGGCTCAGTGAGGTCGTAGGGATAAAGCATCACGTCTTGGATGTCCGTCAGGGGAAGTGCATGGCAAGGTTGCTACCGCGTACCCTCATCTGGAGGCGAACAGACTGAATTGATGGTCGTGCAATCGAGCATATCATGCGCATCGATCCTTGTTGTCCCTTCGGCGTACGAACCTGGAGACCTGCTACCCGGCGATCGACATTACCGGATCACGGGTAGAAACCTAACTTTACCGGATGCTCCTCGATCCAAACACCCACGTCCTCGTCACCGGTGGCGCCGGCTTCATCGGCAGCAACCTCGTGTACGGCCTCAATGAACGGGGCATCGAGAACATCGTCATCGCCGACTTCCTGGGCAGCGACGAAAAGTGGAGAAATCTGGTTCCACTGAAATTCGTGGACTATCTGGAGGCAGACGACCTTATCGCACGGGTGCAATCGGGACGGCTGGCGAATTTCGATGTCGTGCTCCACATGGGCGCGTGTTCGTCCACAACCGAGAAGGACGCCCGGTATCTCGCGCAAAACAACTACGACTACACCCGCCAGCTCGCCGAGTGGACGGTAGAGGGGGGCGGACGGTTCGTGTATGCGTCGTCAGCCGCGACCTACGGTGACGGTTCCGCCGGAATGAGCGACAGTGCCGAGATGGAAAATCTTGGCGCACTCAGACCACTCAACATGTACGGCTACTCCAAACATCTTTTCGACGTATACGCTGCGCGCACGGGACTTCTCGAGCGCTGCGCGGGCCTCAAGTATTTCAACATCTTCGGCCCTGGCGAGCAGCACAAGAGAGAAATGCGGAGCATCGTCAACAAGGCGTTCTCGCAGGTGCGTGACACCGGTGTCATTAGGCTTTTTCGCAGCTACCGAGACGAGTACCGTGACGGTGAGCAGCGGCGTGACTTCCTCTATGTGAAAGACGCCGCCGCGATGACGCTCCATATCGCCGGGGATGTAAACGCGTCGGGGTTGTTCAATATCGGCGCGGGCCGTGCGGATACCTGGCTCGATATCGCCCACGCGGTCTTTGCGGCGATGGGACGCGAGCCGCACATCGAATTCATCGACATGCCGGTTGAGATGCGATCGAACTATCAGTACACGACGCTCGCCGATATCTCGAAACTTCAAGCATCAGGATACGACAAGCCGGCAATGCCGCTATCCGAAGCTGTACGGGACTACATCCAGGAGTACCTTGCCAAGGGCGAGGCATCTCCGACTCCCTCCACATGAACAGGAAGCAACCCTCATGACCGCACAGATCACCGCCGACGCCGACGCTCTTGTCGCACTCGAAGACCAGTGGGGAGCGCATAACTATCATCCCCTCGATATCGTCGTCGAGCGAGGCGAAGGCCCGTGGCTCTACGACGTCGATGGCAAGCGTTATCTCGATTGCCTGAGCGCGTACTCCGCAGTCAACCAGGGTCACTGCCACCCGCGAATTCTCGAAACCATGCGCGGACAGGCAGCACGCGTCACTCTGACGTCACGCGCCTTCCGCAACGATCAACTCCCGCTGTTCTGTGAAGAACTGGCGCGGTTCTGCGGAATGGATGCGGTACTGCCGATGAACACCGGTGCCGAGGCCGTCGAAACAGCGATCAAGGCCGCGCGCCGCTGGGGGTATCGAATCAAGGGAATCGCGGCTGACAAGGCCGAGATCATAGTCTGCGACAACAATTTTCATGGTCGCACGACAACCATTGTCGGATTCTCTTCGGAGAAGAGTTACAAGGATGGCTTCGGGCCATTTACGCCCGGGTTTGTCTCGGTTCCGTACGGCGATGCAGCCGCAATCGAAGCGGCAATCACACCCAACACGTGTGCAATTCTGCTTGAGCCGATTCAGTGTGAAGCCGGCATTCTTATTCCACCCGACGGCTACCTGCGCGCGGTGTCCGATCTCTGCAAGAGCAACAAAGTTTTGTTTCTCGCCGACGAAATTCAGACGGGGCTCGGACGCACAGGCAAGCCGTTCGCCTGCGATCATGAGTCGGTAAAACCGGACGCCTACATACTCGGCAAGGCGCTCTCCGGCGGGTTTTATCCGGTGTCAGCGTTCGTTGCACGGCGGGAATTAATAGATGTCGTCGATGCCGGCAGCCACGGTAGCACCTATGGTGGCAACCCGCTCGGCTGCGCGGTTGCGCGTACTGCACTTGCCGTCATCCGGGACGAAGGGCTTGCCGAACGTTCGGCCGAGCTGGGCGAATGGTTCGCGAACGAGCTGCGCAGCATCGAGCATCCGAAGATCAAGGAGATTCGCGGACGCGGAATGCTCGTGGGTGTGGAGCTAACCGAGCCGGCGCGCAAGTTCTGCGAAGCGCTCATGGAGCGCGGGCTGCTGTGCAAGGAAACGCATGACTTCGTGGTACGGATCGCGCCGCCGCTTGTCGTGAGCCGGGAGGATCTGGAGTGGGCTGTAACCCAGATCAGAGACACCTTCGAGGAGATGGAATAGACGGGGGGGGCGGGATCGGCGGGTCACTAGCACGCGGGATCGGCAAGGTTACCAACAAGTTTTCAGGTTGCGCAGAAGCCGGGTATCAGCTCCCAGTAACCTCGAACTGAGAAAAGCTGACCCGTTAGTCGTCAGTACCCCAAGATGCCAGCACGCGAGGTTAGGGAACAGGTGACCATTACCTCGACCTGGTGACTTATACTCGCGCGCTGGACTCTGCCTCGCTGACACCTGACGGGTCGGCTTTTCTCAGTTGGCCGTTACAGGTAGCTGATGCCAGGCTCTCCTGCACAACCTGAAAACGGAACTGACATTCGATCAGACCTTTCCTGTCCGTATGTTTCTCATTCGTATTGCCCCCTTCTGGGTCTGACCGTACTATAGGTCCCGTCCAGCGCACGCGGATTTCTCCCATACCGCAGGGGTGTACATGAAGCAGATTCTACAGAACTTGCAGACCATCGCTCGAACCACGCGTCAGGGTCTGCGTTGCGCGAAATGCGTCGCGCTCGCGGCGATTTTCATGCTCGCCGCTCACTCGGCTGCCGCTCCCGAACTCGAAGCTCAGCAATCCGGAGTAATCGCCGGCGTGCTGCTCGGCTCCGGCGGCCAGCCGCTCCCGTCAGCGCAGGTTCGCATCGACGGAACCACGACCGGCGGTATCACCGATGCGGGCGGCCGCTTTCGCATCAGCGGTCTTACCGGTAGCGAAGTCACCATTGAAGTCCGCCGGATTGGTTACCGAATGCTGCGACGCACGGTCCGCGTTGGCGACACCAACCTGAACCTTACCCTGGGAGAGCAGTCAGTAGCTCTCGACGAAGTGGTGGTGACAGGTACTGCCGGCCGGCAGTCAGTGCGCGAGCTGGGCAACGCTGTCACGACGATCAATGCCGCGGCAGCCAAGGAAATTGCTCCGATCAGCAGCGTTCAGAACCTGCTGAACGGCCGGGCGCCGGGCGTTGTCGTTAACAGTGCCACCGGGAACGTGGGAGCGGGAGCACGAATCCGCATCCGCGGCGCATCGAGCATCTCATTGCTCAACGAACCGTTGATCTACGTCGACGGTGTCCGAGTGAACAACGCGTTCGCCAGCGGACCTGCGAATCAGGCATTCGGTTCGTCGTCGATCTCTCGCATCAATGACATCAATCCCGACGAAATCCAATCGGTGGAGATCATCAGAGGACCGGCAGCGGCGACGCTGTATGGAACCGAGGCATCCAACGGTGTCATCCAGATTATCACGAAGAAAGGGATCGCTGGAACACCGCGCTGGACTTTCTCGACGAGACAGGGTTCGAATTATTTGCAGGATCCCGAAGGCCGCTGGCCCGTTAATTACCAGACGGTGCAGCGGGCGGGTGCGGCGACGGGGGTGAGAGACACGACGTCGATCGACATCATCGAGCTCGAGAACGCGCGTGGCACGCCCGTCTTCAAGAGCGGACGCCTGCAGGAGTATGATCTGAGCGCGAGCGGCGGATCGAACCTGTTCCGGTATTACGCGTCCGGCGGACTCGAAGACAGCGATGGCATCGAGCCCACCAGCAACGTCCAGCGCTACACCGGCCGCATGAATCTCACGATCAGCCCCAATTCGCGGCTCGACGCCGGACTCAACATGGGGTACATCAACGGCCGCACACAGCTTCCGGCTGAAGCCGGATTTGGTGGCAGAACGTGGAGCACCATTTCCGCGAATCCCAACAATCTGGTGTTCGCCAACGGCCAGCCCGGCAACCCGCGCCGCGGATTTCACAGTGGTCTTCCAGAGCAGTACGACGCATTGAATATTCTGGGACAGGACCTGACCCGCTTCACCGGCAGCTTTCAGATCAACCATCGTCCTGCGACGTGGCTGAGTCATCGCCTTAACGCGGGGACGGACCAGGCGAACGAGGTCGATAATCAGCTATTCCCGCGCACCCAGGATTCGCTGTCGAGGGTGATCTTCGGCGGCAACGGCGGCCGGTCGATCAATCGCCGGCAGATCAACTACTACACGCTCGATTATTCCGCTTCCGGCGTTGTGAATCCCACGGCGGAACTCAAATCGACGACATCGGTTGGCGCTCAGTACTACCGTAACTCGACTGCGTTTCTGCTGTCGTCCGGTTCCATCTTTCCCACCGTCGGACTGACCGCGCTGTCCGCAACCACCCCCGACCGGGTAACCTTCGGTGATCTGGAAGAAGACGCGACGCTCGGCTTCTTCATTCAGGAGCAGTTGGGATGGCGTGACAGACTGTATCTGACTGCCGCCATACGCGCTGACGATAACAGCGCCTTCGGCCAGAATTTCGACCGCGTCTACTATCCCAAGTACAGCCTCAGCTGGGTGGTGAGCGAAGAACCGTTCTGGCCGGTGCCGGCAATCGGTGCCCTTAAGCTTCGTGCGGCCTACGGAGAATCGGGCAAACAGCCCGCTACATACTCGGCGCTGCAGACGTACGCGTCGGCGACCGGAGCGAACGACGTTGCCACGGTCACCCCGCAATTTCTTGGTAACGCGGACCTTGGTCCGGAGCGCAGCAAAGAGCTGGAGTTCGGGTTCGACCTCGGTGCGCTGAGCGATCGGCTCGGACTTGAGTTCACCTACTACCTCAAGAAAACGACGGACGCCATTCTCGACCGGCAGATTCCCCCATCACTCGGCCTGCCGAACACGCAGCCGTTCAACGCGGGATCGATACGTAACTGGGGAACGGAAGTACTGCTTCGGACTACGCCGGTAATGAGGGATGCGTTCAAATGGGATGCATCGTTTAGTTGGGCGACAAATGGAAGCGAAGTCGAAAGCCTGGGAACGCCGCAATCGATTCTTGACCTTCGAAAGGCAAGCGGCACCCCGGACTTTGTCGTGGGAGGCTTCAATATTCGACATCAAGTCGGACGCCCAATCGGCTCTTACTTCGAGCAAAGAGTCATCAGCTCGGAGCTGTTGCCAACCGGCCGGGCAGATATCAGCAAGACCCTCTGTGACGATTCGAAAGGCGGTTCGATGATTTGTGCCGGACCCGACCTGCGCTACAACACTCCCGACGATGCGCCCGAAGTGTATATCGGCCGGTCTTTGCCGAGTGCGGAAGGCGCGTTCACAAGCACTGTTACGCTGTTCAAGAATCTGCGCCTGTACGGACTGGTTGATTTCAAGCGAGGGTTCTACAAAGTCGATGGCAACACCCGCGTGCGCTGTCAGATATTCATCAGGTGCCGGGAGAATTTTTATCCGCTTGAATTCGAAGCTACGCGGATAGCCGCGATACAGTCGAACGGACAGCTGGTGGATTACTACGTGAACAAGTCGGACTATACCAAGCTGCGCGAGGTGAGTGTCTCCTACACGCTGCCGGTGGTGAAGACCCGGTGGGTCAATTTCAACCGTGCGGTCATCTCACTCGCCGGCCGCAATCTCTTCACCTGGTCGGATTATCCGGGACTCGATCCGGAGGCCTTCTTTCTGAGCGGCGCTCGCGGCGGCAACTTCGGGCAGCTCGAGCAAACCACCAATCCCCAGCTCGCGCAATGGGTGCTGGGCGTCAACCTGGACTGGTGATACATGCCTACTCAACCTTCGACTCGTGAGCTGATCAACATGCGTGCAGGCTTCAGCGACGCGCGTGCAGTCAGATGGACGGCTGCTGTAGTGACGATAATTGCACTCGGTGCGTGCGACACTCTGCGCAATCCGCTGGATGTCGAACCGGCGAGCCGGATTCCGGCCGGTGAGATTGAAACGAGCGGCAATGCGCAGATTCTTGTAGACGGGGCGGTGGCTGATTTCGAGTGCGCATTCAATTCGTATACGGCGATTGGCGGACTGATCGGCGAAGAGTTCGTGTACGCCGAGCAGACCGCGGCCCGTGCGCCTTACGATCGGCGCACCACGACGCCAAGCGATGCGATCTACTCAGTCAGCAGTTGTGGTGCGCTCGGCGTGTATACGCCGCTTCAGACCGCTCGCGGTTCCGCGGAAAACGTTCTGACCCGGCTCAAGGGATGGACTGACGCGGAAGTCGCGGCGGGCGCGGGCGCCCCCAACCGCACGGCGCTGATTGCCATTGCGGCAGCGTACGCGGGGTACTCGTATATCCTGCTCGGCGAAGGCTTCTGCACCAGCGCCATATCCACCATCAATCCCGATCGCAGCATCAACTACGGCGGCGAAATTCAGCGCGACAGTGTGTTCAAGCTGGCCGTGGCGAGATTCGACGAAGCGATTGCTGCGACTGCCTCTGCTCCTGCCAGCACCACCAACACCAGTATTCGGACGATGGCGTTTCTTGGCCGCGCAAGGGCGAGGCTGAACCTGGCGAACTACGCGGGGGCCAAGGCAGATGCGGGTCAGGTGCCTGCAGGATTTCTTCGCACAGTGACCGCCTCCGACGCGAGCGGCCGGCGTCAGAACCTGATCGCCGGGTTGAATACCTTTACCAACACCGAGTTTTCAGTTGGCGAGCCTTACCGCAGTATGGGAGACTTGAGGGTTCCGGTGATGGCAAGATCCCGCACGAGCGCGACGGGGGTGCCGCATTTTTATCAGTTGAAATATCCGACGACCGGCACTCCGTTCCCGCTTGCGACGTTCGAGGAAGCGCAGCTCATCATTGCTGAGGCGGATATTCGCGCCGGCAGTCTTGCGACAGCGCTTCCAATTCTCAATGCGTCGCGGGCAAGGGGTGGCCAGAGCGTCTTCAGTGGCTCGACGCAGGCGCAGTATCTCGCGGAGCTGATCGATCAACGGCGGCGCGAGTTATTTGCCGAGAGCCATCACCTCGGGGATATTCTGCGGTTCAACATTGCGTTGCAGCCGGCTGTCGGAGCAGCGTATCACTTCGGCGGTACCTACGGCACGCAGATCTGCCTGCCGCTGCCGCTCGCCGAACGACTGAATAACCCGATGATCGGAAGCTGAGGGTCGATTCAGCTTGCTGAACACGAAACCCTGCCTCTGGCAGGGTTTTTTGTAATCTCTGGCAATAGTCTGCATCGCAGGGCGAGCACCGACGGGTAACGGGTAACGGGTAACATGACGCGCACTTTCCGCCTAGTGGGCATGCTTCGCGTATCGTATCATGCCTGCAATGCAGGACAGCCACGCATTTCTCCAGAATCTTGCGCTCGTGCTCTGCACGGCTGCGATAACGACTGTCGTGTTCCAGCGACTGAAGCTGCCCGTGATATTCGGTTATCTGATCGCAGGCATGATAGTGGGTCCGTACACTCCGATCCCGCTATCCGCCGACGAGGAGATGGTGCGGACGCTTTCCGAGCTGGGCGTGATTCTTCTTATGTTCTCGCTTGGCCTCGAGTTCCGTCTCAAACGTGTGGGCCAGATCGCCGCCACGTCCGGGCTCGCGGCATTGCTCGAAACGAGCATCATGGTGGGCCTGGGCTACCTCGCCGGCCAGCTGTTCGGGTGGACGTCGCTCGAAAGCATTTTTACGGGTGCGATCGTCGCGATATCGAGCACCACCATCATCGCGCGGGCGTTTGACGAGCAGGGTATTCAAGGCCGCCTTCGCGAGATTGTGTTCGGAATTCTCATCGTTGAAGATCTCATTGCGATCATTCTGATCGCACTTCTGACTGCGACTGCACAGGGCGCGGGACTGTCGGCGGGCAGCCTTGCGATCACGGTGATACGGCTTGTCACCTTCCTCATGGCGTTGATCGGTTTCGGCCTTCTGATCGTACCGCGTTTCGTTCGCCGCGTCATTCAGCTCGACCGCGCCGAGACTACACTGGTAGCGAGCATCGCCATCTGCTTTGCCGCGGCATTCCTGGCGCAGGTGTTCGGGTATTCCGTCGCTCTCGGGGCCTTCATTGCGGGGTCTCTTGTCGCTGAATCGGGTCAATCACTCCGCATCGAGAAACTGGTGCACCCGGTCAGGGATATGTTCGTGGCGATCTTCTTTGTATCGGTCGGAATGCTGATCGACCCTCGTGTCATCGCGGACCATGTTGGTGCCGTCATCGCGCTTTCGGTGATCGTCATCACCGGGAAATTCCTTGCGGTGAGCATGGGCTCTTTCATAACCGGCAATGGACTGCGAGCATCCATGCAGACCGGAATGAGTCTCGCACAGATAGGCGAGTTCTCATTCATCATTGCCGCCGTTGGCCTCGCCACCGGCGCGACCCGCGGGTTTCTGTATCCCGTGGCGGTGGCGGTATCGGCCATTACAACGCTCGCGACTCCGTGGCTCATTCGCGCTGCCGGCCCCGCGGCGCTATGGGTGGACAGGAAGCTTCCGCATCCCGTGCAGACTTCTGTGGCGTTGTACGGATCGTGGATCGAAAGAATGCGCAACTCGCCGCGCGTGGGCGGCGCGTCGCGTACCCGAAAGTTCGTTCGCGTGATACTCGTGGACGCGTTCGTCCTGGCCGCTATCATAATCGGGGCGGCGGCGGAGCGGGGCCGATTCACGACTCTCCTGAGCGGATGGACCGGTATCACCGAGGGCGTAGCGGCCTTCGCCGTGCTACTCGTCGCTGTTGCGCTGGCGGTTCCGATGGTGATCGGCATCGTAAGAAGCGCGCGCATGCTCGGTTTCATTCTCGCCATGCGCGCCCTCCCCGGCGCGGGGAGACGGGCCGTCGATTTCGCTGCCGCGCCCCGGCGGGCGCTGGTAACGATGCTGCAGCTCGGAACGCTGTTCATGGTGGGCGCGCCGCTCATCGCTATAACTCAGCCGTTTCTACCGCGATTTCCGGGGTTCATCGTACTGATTCTGCTGACAATTGTCCTCAGTTTCGCGTTCTGGCGGAGCGCGCTGAACCTACAGGGTCATGCACAGGCGGGGGCCCAGGTGATTGTCGCCGCGCTGACGCCAAAGATCGGCATGGTGGATGATTCAGAAGATCTCAATCGCACGATGGAGCACGTTGCGATCATGTTGCCGGGACTGGGGGAGCCCGTTCCGGTTCGCATCGCGCCGGGCAGCCCCGGGGCGGACCGCTCGCTCGCGCAGATGAACCTCAGGGGGATGACGGGCGCAACCGTTTTGGCGGTCACACGGAATGCGTCTGAAGGGAGCGAGGTGTTCGTGCCATCTGGCAAAACTGTTCTGCGAGCGGGGGATGTGGTCGCACTCGCCGGGCCGAACGAAGCGGTCGAAGCAGCGCTGCAATTGCTCGGTGTCGATCGCAGAGCGGAGCGGCAGCCGTGAGAACTCCGGCGGCTGAAATCCGGGCTGATACGCCGGCACGACTGTCTTACGCCCACACCGCGACATCCTCAAGCAGTTTTCTGTTCAGATCAGGCACGCGCGCCCCAATAGCTGGGTAACCGACAGGCATTACAAGCATTGCTTTCTCGTTCGGCGGTCGCTTCAACAGCTCGCTCAGGAATGCCATGGGACTCGGGGTGTGGGTGAGAGTGACAAGTCCCATCTGATGTACGGCGGCGATAAAAAATCCGGCAGCGATTCCGCAGGATTCCTGGGTGTAGTAATACGTCTGTCTGCTTCCGTCTGCCCTGATCCCGTAGGATTGACGAAACAGGACAACAACCCACGGAGCATCGGTGAGATGCGGCTTGTGCTCGTCGGTACCGAGCGGGGCGAGCGCCGCCAGCCAGTCGGGCGGCATACGGCCGTTGTAGTTCGCCCGTTCTTCGATCTCGGCTGCATCACGCATCTGCCGCTTCAGCTCCGCGTCCGATACGGCAACGAAAGTCCACGGTTGCTGATGCGCGCCGCTTGGCGCAGTGCCAGCGGTGCGGATGGCGTGTTCGATCAGCTCTCGCGGGACAGGGTCGGTTGAAAAATGCCGCGTTGTACGGCGGTCTTTCATCCTCCGGTAGAATTCACGTGCGCGCGCCAGCGACTCGGATAAGCCGACGCGCTCGAACGGGAGCGGAATAAAGCCGGGCGGATCTGATTCGTCTGGCTGATTCATCTTCGCCTCGTCCACCGATGTGACTGGCTATTTTGATTTGCGGTAAAGCGCGCCCCAGGACTGGTTCGTCTGCGAAGGGTGAGGTTCGAAGCCCACCAGATTCTCCCGAAGTGCGTAGATCCGGAAAAGAGCCGCTACCGGAATACAAACCGCCTCCTCTTCGACCGCTACCCGCATTGCCGCTGCCGCAAGCCGCCGCGTCTCCTCGGGATCCGCCGTGGCCAGACCTTGCTCCACGATTGAATCGAATCGAGGGCCGGCTGCATACCACCGCGCAAACGGACGCTCGGATTTTGAGTAGAACACGAGCGCTGGCAGAAACAGCGGATTGGCATCGTTCTGATTGGAAGTAGACAGATTGAGGTCGAACAATCCTGCTGCAAGCCGTGTGCTATGGGCGCCTGCATCGGCGAGTCGCGTGATGCGCGCATCTATTCCCACCCGCCGGAGCTGTGCCTGTATCAATTCGATCGCTGCTGTTTCCACTTCAACTCCAGCAACGAGTTCTATCTGCAACGCTCGCCCGCCGGGACTGCGCCGTAAACCGTCCCGTCCCCGTCGCCACCCTGCGCCGTCAAGCAGTCGTTGTGAGGCCGCCATGTCGAACGCCAGTCCTCGAACCGAATCAGCATACATTCCGAGTATTGCCGGGACTGTCATGGTGCGGCTTAGCTTTGCCTCGCCTCGCCACATTTCGCGAACGAGTTGGCGCTGGTCGATTGCGTGCGCGATCGCGCGGCGCAGCGCTCGATCGCGCAGAAGATCGTGCGGGGGCTTGCCGTGAGCATTGACCTGCAGAGCCAGAACCTGTCCCGGGGCAGCGCGCTCGATACGAAAGCCGCCGCGACGATTTACCTCGGTGATCTGCTCACGGGGCAGGTCCATGATCAGATCTACTTCCCCCGCAAGCAATGCCAGGGTCCGGGTGTTCGCGTCCGGCATGAATCGGAACGTGATCCGCGACAGCCGCGGCGGCGTACCCCGGTAACGCTCATCGCGCTCGACGACGATCCGATCGTGAGGGCGGTACTCTACCCACCGAAAAGGTCCTGTCCCAACCGGACGGATTGCCGGATTGGTACCGGGGGCGAAGATGGAATAATTCGGATGGGCAAGCTTGAACGGAAGATTCAGGTTGGTCATTGTCGGCGTGATGTCCACCGTCGAATCATCGATGACGCGGACGGAATGCTCACCCAGCCCGCTGTTCCCCATTCTCTCGCGCGCCACGTGAGTCATTGATTCTGCCACAGCGCGTCCAGAGAGGTGCTGACCGTCGTGGAAAGTCACGTTCTGCTGCAGGTGGAATCGCCAAGTATTCCGGCCGCGATACTCCCAGCGTTTCGCCAGCAGCGGCTCCAGTTGAAAGTCGGATCCCACATGCGTGAGCGGCTCAGCAACGTTCGCGTTGAGCGGATAGACACCAAGGCGCGCCTGGAAGGCACCGGACGGCCCGTTGTCCGCGCCCGCTCCGATGGTTATGGCAGAAAGTCCATCGGTTTGCCCGGGGGGCAGGTCGTTCGCGCTGCAACCGGATTGGACGGCCAAGAGCGCCAGCAATGCCGGCTTCGCCAGTCCGCAAATTTGCCTCTTCATTGCACTGGAAACCCCCGCCGCGTTCGCGGATCAAGCCGGTCCCTGAGGCCATCACCAAGGAGGTTGAAGCCAATCACTGCAAGAGCAATCGCCAGTCCGGGGTAGATCATCAACCGGGGCGTAGACAGAAGAAACGGTCGCGCATCATTCACCATCGTCCCCCACTCGGGAACAGGCGGCTGCGCGCCCAGCCCAAGGAAACCGAGTGCGGCTACCGCCAGTATCAGCTCGCCCATTTCGACTGTCGCAAGTACCGCGACGGGCGCGAGGATGTTCGGAAGCACATGGCGCACGACGATGTGCGAATCACGGGCGCCGAGGCCGCGCGCCGCGGTAATGAACTCCCGCTCGCGCAAAGCCAGTACCAGTCCACGAACAATCCTGGCATAGCTCGCCCACCAGACACTCACGAGCGCAGCTATCACGCTGGTGATTCCCGGCCCGATCATGCCCGCGATGGCGAGGGCGAGCAGCAGGCTTGGGAACGCGAGCAGAACGTCTACGACCCGCATGAGAATTTCGTCGATCAAACCGCCGAAATAACCTGCCGCTGTTCCGACGGCCACTCCAATCGACATTATCAGGGCGGTGGAAATGGCTACGGTGCCAAGCGACCAGCGAGACCCGTAAACAAGTCGGCTGTAGATATCACGGCCGAGGTTGTCCGTTCCCAGCAGGTGCGCCCAGCCCGGTTCTTCCAGCTGGCGCGCCGCGTCGATCGCAGTCGGGTCGTGAGTAGCGATAATCGGTGCGGCCACTGCGCCCAATGCGAAGACAGCCACAAGTGCAAGGCCAATCGTGGCAAGGCGGTCAGAGCGATGCACGATATCTTCTCTCTGCACCGCTCAGCCTTACGCGCGGATCGAGTAACGGGTACATGACGTCAACCAGCAGATTGGCAAGCAGAAATACCGTTCCGGCAAAGAGAATGAACCCCTGGATGACGGGATAGTCGCGGTCGTGGATTGCATCGACGACGGTTTTCCCGACCCCGGGCCGCGCGAAGATGGTCTCGACGATTGCCGCCCCGCCAAGCAGGCGTCCAAATCGAACAGCCGAGAGTGTGATGACCGGGTTGAGCGCGTTGCGCAGTGCGTGTCGTACGAACACCGTGTGACTGGGTGCGCCTTTTCCCCTGGCAGTGCGCACATAATCTTCAGTCAGAACTTCGAGCATGTTGGCCCGTGTCAGACGAACCAATGCTGCTGCCTCCCCGATACCGAGTGTAAGAACCGGCAGGACGAGGTACCGCCAGCCGTCTGATCCAGCCACGGGAAGCAACCTGAGTGTCACAGCAAAAAGAAGAATCAGCAGATAACCTACCACGAACCCTGGAACCGAGGCCCCGATCAGCGCGACGAGTCGCGCAAAGTGATCGGTAATCGAATCCTGTCTGATGGCGGCGACAGCGCCCAGAGGAAGGGCAATAAGGATGGCCAGCAACATTGCCGACAGCGCCAGCTCAAGCGTGGAAGGAAACCGGGCGACGAGCAGTTCCAGCACTGGCGCGCCCGTGCGATAGGATTCGCCAAGATCACCGGCTGCGACCTTCGCGAGCCACCGAACGTAGCGCACCGGCGCTGGACCGTTCAACCCGAGTTCTTCACGAAGCTGAGCGACTGCCTCCGCGCTGGGCGACTGTCCCGTCTGCCGGACGAGCATCAGCTCGGCTGGATCACCGGGAGCGAGGTTCGCGAGACTGAAGGCAAGAAGGGAAACGCCGAGCCACACGGGAACGAGATAAAGGAGGCGGCGGGAAATGAAGCGGGCTAGGTGCAGCGACACACGCTCACCTCGCTAGCCAGACTGTGTTCCACCACTGATTGTTGCGCGATGGGTGAGGGTCAAACCCTCTCACCTTGTCCGTCATCGCGTAGATGCGATATATCCCCGCCAGGGGAATCGCCGCCACTTCATCGCTCACCAGCACCTGCATTGCCTCGGACGCGCGTCGCTGCGTGTCGTCGCGGGATTCGCTCGTGAGCGCGGCAGTAACCAGTGAATCGAAGCGCGGGCCGACCGGCATGAAACGGGCACTGGCGATGGGCGATCGGGAGTACCAGCGAAGTGACAGAAGAAACGCGGGGTTCGCGTCATTCTGGCTGGGGACTTCAATATCCAGATCGAACGTGCCTGAATTGATCCGCGCCGAGAACGCGCCCGGATCCAGATGCTCGATTCGCACTTCGGCGCCTACAGCAGCAAGCTGCGCCTGAATGAACTCTCCAACCACTCGATCGACGTTGCCGGGCTGCATGATCATGACCAGTGCGAGCCGCCGGCTGCCATTCATCCGCACGCGATCTCCCGATAATTTCCATCCGGCTGCGTCGAGCAGTCGTCGGGCTCCTGCCGGATCGTATGGGACCCCATTGATTGCCGCCGCGTGCCTGCCAAGTGCGGCTGGCGGGTTGACCGAGTTGACGAGGGCGGCGTATCCGCCGAGCACCCGATCGACCAGAACTTTCCTGTCGATGGCCATGGCCACTGCGCGACGGACTCGCTGATCAGCCATGATCGTGTACGGTGGTGCACCACGCGTCGAGATGTACATCAGAATCGTCGAACCCGGCGGTGCCGCAAGAATCTTCAGTCCAGGCGTTTCGCGAAGGCTGGCGATTGTCCCCCGGTTGACGTCAAAGATTGCATCAACTTCGCCGGCTCGGAGCGCCAGCGCCCGGGTGTTGTCGTCCTGGAAGAAGCGGAACGTGATCCGCTGCAGTTTCGCTTTCTCGCCCCAGTAGGAATCATTGCGAACGACCGTGAAGTGGCTCTGTGGCGAGTACTCCAGAAATCGGAAGGGACCGGTGCAGTTTGGTCGAGTGGTCGGATCGTTGCCCGTCGCGATTACGCTCCAGAGAGAATGCACGATCTGGTCTGCCAGACGCAGATTCGGAACGGATGGCCGCACATCCACCGTCGAGTCATCGATGACGCGAACGGATTGGTCGGACAGAAAGCTGTATTGCGTCTTTACACGCACAGCGTGGTCGAGCGTGAACTTCACATCATTTGCATCGAGTGGGCTGCCGTCGTGGAAAACCACTCCCTGGCGCAGGGTAAAACGGAAGGTATTATCGCCGCGGTACTCGACCTTCGTCGCGAGCCATGGCTTGGCCTGCAGGTCGTTAGTGAGCCTGAACAGCGGCTCACAGATGCCGGTATTGAGAGGATACATACCAAGCCGGGGCCTGTTGAGCTGAAGACCGAATTCATCTTCAAGGGCGCCGACCTTCAACTCCTGCAAATCCGCGGCGGCGTCGCTCGATTTCCCGGTCGATTGCTCGGCGGGCCCGCACGCGGACAGCATGGCGAGTGCGAGCAGCAAACCGGCCGTTGCCGCGCCATACTTATCGGCCAGCCATTCAATCCCACTGGCGATTCCGCGAGCGAGGCCCCGATGGAATGCACGCGCTATCTCCTGTGGCGAATGTCCTCCAAACTGCTCATTTACAGCCGCTAGCCAAATTGATAGCCTTCGAGCTCGCGGACCGCTTCACCCTCTTCACCGAGCATGGTCAGCAGGCTGATCTGCTCCTGCGCATGCTCGGGGCTGATCTTGCTCATGGCGAACCCGACGTGAATCAGAACCCAGTCCGACAGCGTGAGACCATCCTCGCGCAACAGGTCGATGTTCACCTTGCGACGAACGCCCGACACTTCGATGACCGCCAGATGCGGATGGCCGTCGACGAAGTCGACGATCTGTCCAGGAATCGCTAGACACACTTTTGCCTCCCTTCTGGAGTGGAAAACGGCCGCAGCCGAACAAGCCGCTGCGGGTTCGAGCGACTGGTCGTTTCACCGGTTCAGGCCAGTTCGTCCTTTCACCGTTGTCGACTAAGTGATATATACGCTGTATCGGAACGCGCAACCTGCATTGTGTGCGGGACGTGTGTGCGGCCGTCAACGGCATGTGAATTGAAGGTATTTGTTTTGTAACCCTTGTAAACAGCTAAACGGCGTCCGCGTCGGCTGCCCAACCGAGATCCGGGCGGCAGGCGGCGGCGTATACTTCCCGGATTGCGAAAGGAGCACGTCATGGCGACAGCGGTTGAACAGGATACAATCAAGACCACGCAGCCACCTATTCCGGCGACGCTCCCTCATCCCCGGCCCGAACGGTTGCCGCTCGGCCCAATCAAGACTGTGCACGTTTTCTGGATAGCCGGAATGAGCTGCGACGGATGCACCGTGGCCGTCGCCGGAGCCACGAACCCGGGCATCGAGGGGCTGCTGCTCGGCACGGTGCCCACGATGCCTCAGGTCCTGCTTCACCACACGGTGCTTTCGGTCGAGCACGGCGAGGCGTTCATCCAGCCGATGCTGGATGCGTGGGAAGGGAAGCTCGAGGATCCGTATGTCATCGTAGCTGAAGGCTCGATCGCGGACGAGCGCATCGCTGCGCGCACCGGGGGTTATTTCTCGGCGATGGGTAGCCAGGCAATTGAAGGAACCGATGGCCATGGACCGGTTCCCACGGCAACGTGGATCTCCCGTCTCGCTCCCGGCGCGGCTGCCACCATAGCGATCGGCACATGCGCCACGTGGGGAGGTATCCCCTCCGCGGTCGGGAATCCCACCGGCTCGATGAGCCTGATGGACTTTCTCGGTAAGGACTACAGAAGCGCTTTCGGCCTCCCGGTGATCAACATCCCGGGTTGCGCGCCACAGGGCGACAACTTCACCGAGACGGTTTTTGCCGTACTGCTTTTTCTGCAGGGCCTCGGACCGCTTCCTTCCTTTGACGAGCTTGGCCGTCCATCGTGGCTGTTCACCGAGAGTGTTCACCGCGGCTGCACGCGCGCCGGGTACTATGAGGAAGGAGTGTTCGCCAAGAACTATGGCGACCCCGAGTGCCTTATCGAGCTCGGATGCTGGGGGCCGGTGGTCAACTGCAACATCGTGAAGCGCGGCGCGTTGAACCACATGGGAGGGTGCATGGAGGCCGGCGGGGTCTGCATTGCCTGCACGATGCCGGGGTTCCCCGACAAGTTTTCGCCATTCTATAAGGAGCCCCCGGGCGGACTTATCTCGACGACGATGTCGCGTGGGGTGGGGGCGGTGATCCGGCGCGCGCGGCGGCTGAGCAACCGGCACGCGAACTCAGAAGTGCGCTGGGACAAGCTCAATGCAGTGCCGAGCGGGTGGGCAAACGTGAATACCGCCACTCCGTCACTCAAGCTTATGGAGTTCTTCTACAAGAAATGGCAGTTCTGGGGGGCGAAGGCGCCGGGCCGTCCCAGGGGTACCGAAGATAGATTCTGGGGCGGTGACCGACCGGGTTCGAAGAGCGATTATCTGGATGACAACTCCACGATAGAGGACACCCGTGACAGACACTGAGCTGTGGAGATCGTGGGGACTCTGGATGGCGCTGGCGGTGGTGGTGATTCTGATTGCCGCAGTGTTGCTGATAACAATCTGGCTCACCGCGCGCAGCATTCTTGCTCACGCGCGGCGGGCGCTGGCGGCGGCGGAGAAAATTCGCGAGAGCACGATGCCGATCTGGGCACTCGAGACGACTAACGAGGTGGCGGGTCAGCTTCTCGAAACAGTACAAAGCATAGAGGCAAAGGGCGGTGCGCTGGTGGCGGCCCTGGAGAGTCATGCGGGAGCGAGTGGAGGGCCTTCCCGTGTCTGAGATAACCCCGGAAACAGTTCAGACGATCTGGATGATAACGCTTGGCGTTTTCGTCGCGGTTCTCGTTGTCGTAGCGATCCTGCTCACGCTGATACTGCGCACCGCCCGCGACATCACCGGCGGAGTGTCCGCGATCTGGAACGTGGGGCAGCGCATCGCCAACAACACCATCCACATCGCGCTGCTCAAGCGAACCAATCTCGTCGCGGGGAAGATTCTCGGGTCGGCGGTCGGGGTGGTGAATGCCACGGCGGGCGTGCACTCGCATGCCGAGGAATGCTCGATGTGTCCCACGTGTGTGATTGGACCGGAGTGGCTCCGATGAATACGATGACGCTGCTTGCCCTGATCTCGCTTGTTGCGGCTGCCGCGCTTTTCATCGCGCTTGTTTTGTTTCTCAGCTCTATTACAACCGAGCTCGAAAAGATTGGCGGCAGCAAGAAGGCCGGTTACGGAAATCCTGCCAGCTTTCTATCGAAGATTCGGCTCGGTGTGCGAGCGATCGAGGTCCAGACGGGCGGTCTCGCTCCGGAAGTGATCAAGCTGAACGGGGGGCTCACGGCGGTCCGCGACGGCATGGGCGCGATCGACAGGAATCTGGGTGGAGTGATCACAGCGGTGTCGGCGCAGGGGGCGAAATGACGACATCCGCGGAGATGTTTCCTGACGCCGTGTTCGCCATCTGGTGGACGGGACTCATTCTTACACTCGGTCTGTTCGTTCCGCTGGCCGTTTATTATCTGCATCGCACATGGCGTGCGGCGAGGTCTATCCAGCACTTCGCGGCAGAAGCGTTGACGGCGGCGGGTGGTATCGCCGGAAATACGGCAAATATCGTCGCCCTGGATGCAACAATTGAAGTAGCCACACAGATTCTCGGAACCGCCGGGAACGTAGCGGGAAAACTCGACACCGTCGCCAACGTTCTCGAGCAGAGAGCCGGGTGAGGATACAATAATGCTGCTGACACTTACCCTGATTACTGTAGCGCTCGTCGTTATCGCGCTCGCGGGTTTTCTCATTGCGATTGCGTGGGCTCTGCTCTCCGCGAAAAAGAGCGTCGCCGCGATTGCCGACGGCCTCGAAGCCGTGGCCGGTCACACGGCGCCTCTGCCCGAGAAGCTGACGACGATCAACGGAGCCCTCGTTGCGCTGCTTGGCGGGTTGCGCGTCGCCGACGGGCATCTCGGCCGCGCGGCAACCGTTTTCAGGCTTACTTAGTCACGCGCCAACTGTGGTCAGGCTCACCTAACCAATCCGAACCGACATGTGCTTTAAAAATCTACCGGTAGAGTTCGACGCCAGCGGCAAGCCGTTCCTGCGGAATGGGGTGGGCGATCCATATGCTACGGCGACCGCGACGCCGCCAGAGGGACCGAGACAGCTGACCTCGGACAAGATCGAGGACCTGCTCAAGCGGAACGGCCACATAAAGAATGTGGATTTTGACCCAGTCACGCGCGTTGCCGGTGCGCTTGCGTTCCATACCGTCGCCGATTTCGAGAACCGGAAGATCATCGAGGCGCGTTCTGTCGCAACGCTTTTTCGCGGCTATGAAGTCATCATGATTGGCCGGGATCCGCGCGACGCCATCTACATAACGAGCCGGGCCTGCGGCGTTTGCGGCGGCGTCCACTCAACGTGTTCCGCGCTTGCCATCGAGATGGCGATCGGATGCTGCCCGCCCCCGCTTGGCGTTCTCATCCGCAACCTCGCGCTGGCGCTCGAGTTTCTGTACGACCATCCGCTTCACCTGCATCTTCTGGCGGGCCCGGATTATTCGCAGGTGATCGTCGAGCCCACCAACCCGTCACTCTACGCCCGCGCCACCACGACCGAGGCTCATCACACGGCGATCCATGGCTACAGGACGATTGCCGATCTGATGACTGATCTGAATCCGCTCACGGGTAAACTCTACCTCGAGGCGCTCCACATGACGCGCGTCGCGCGCGAGGCATATGTGCTGATCTGCGGCAAGTATCCGCATCCTCAGACCATCGTGCCGGGAGGCATGAGCTCGACGATCAACCTGACGGTGATGAACGAGATGTTCGTCCGCCTGTCGCAGTTCTTCGATTACTCCAAGAAGCTCGCGCTCATCTGGGATGACATCACGACCTTTTTTTATGAGGCCAATCCAGAGTACAAGAAAGTTGGCGCGCGCCGGGCGAACATGATCGACACTGGTATCTTCGATCATCCTGATGCGTATGACGCCACGTACGAAAACTGCAATGAGTGGGGGAACCGCCGGTGGGCGACTCCGGGTGCGATCGTCGATGGCAAGCTCGTCACCACCGATCTGAAGACGATCAACATCGGCCTCGAGGAATTCGTCGAGCATTCCTATTACGAGGACTGGACCGGCGAGGGACAGCAGCAGCATTTCCCGACTGATCCCAGCGGCAACCCCCTGTCGCCATACCATCCGTGGAACAAGGTCACGCGTCCGCGTCCGCAGGGACAAAACTGGAAGGAGAAGTACACCTGGGATACAACGCCACGGTGGGATCGGCAGGCAATGGAAGGTGGCGCGTACGCACGGCTCTGGAATTCCGCCGTCGCCCAGAAGATGCCCGACAGTCCCTTCATGGAATCCACCGGGCACTCGCTGAAGATGCGGATGCCGGCGGGAGCACTGCCAGAGACCGAGCTCGAGTGGCACGTGCCCGAGGTGTGGAACGCGTTTGAGCGGAATCGTGCGCGCGCCTACTGCATGGCGTTCACGACGCTCATTGCGTTCGAGCAATGGCGGGGTGCCATGGAAAGGCTCAAGGATGGTGACACGAAGACGAGCACGAAGTTCGAGATCCCCAAGCGCGGAACTCAGCAGGGGGTTGGATTCTGGGGAGCGGGCCGGGGTTATCTGACCCACCATCTGACGCTTGATCGCGGCGCAGTGTCCAACTACCAGATCGTCACGCCGTCGACCTGGAATGCATCGCCAACTGACCGCTGGGGACAGCCGGGTCCGTACGAAGAAGCGGTGCTGAACACGCCGTTGCTGGAGGAGTCCAATGATCCGGCGAAGTTCCGCGGGCTGGACGTGCTCCGTGCAATTCGCAGCTTCGATCCGTGCATGCCGTGCACGACCCACATTCAGTCGGAGGGCGGCCTCATTACGCGTGAAGTGAACACCTGCGCCTGCGGCCTCGACGACTGAGCTCGTAGGCGGTGCGGGTTCTGGTGGGGGGTGTCGCCTATCCCGATCTGTGTGATTACTCGATCGGGATCGAGGTTCAGGAGCGGCTGTCCGGGCGTGACGCTCCGGCGAATGTCGTAGTCGAGGATCTGAGCTACAACCCGATCGCGATTATTCAGCGGCTGCAGGACGAGCAACCTGAAACCCGCTTCGACCGGATCGTAGTCGTCTCTGCAGTCAAACGGGGAGATCGGCCGGCCGGCACTGTCCGCGCTTATCGATGGGACGGCAGACTGCCCGCTGACGAAGAGATTCAGCGCATGGTCACCGATGCCGTGACCGGAATAATCGCGCTCGAGAATACGCTAGTGATCGCGCGCTACTTCAAGGCGTTGCCGGACGATGTCGTCGTGGTGGAGGTGGAGCCGGAGACTCACGAGTTCGGCGCGGCCCTGAGCGGTGAAGTGGCAGCGGCGTTCGACGATATCTGCGATCTCGTATGGTCCCTCGCTACTGACGACGGGGCCTCCGCCCAATTACCTATGGGATCCCTTGTATTGACAGCCGTGCCGGCATTCAGATTCGGATGACGGGGACAGGCAGCGAGCCCGACGTCGTCCAGCCGCACGACGATCTTCTCGATTATATCGCGGATATTATCGCGGCGCTCGAGGGTCACGCTGACCCTGACGTGCGGGCGCAGGTGACGGCGCTGCTGGAAGGCATCGACGCTGTGCACAGAACAGCGCTCACGCACCTTTTCAGCGCGATCGTGGGAATGGGGGGGGAGCAGTTCATGGACCGCCTGACCGCGGACCCGGCGATACGGCTGCTCTTCATGTCGTACGATCTGCTGGCGGTGGATCGGCGAATCAACACCGAGGAAGCGCTCGATGCCGTGCGCGGCCACCTGCATTCTCACGGAGTCGACGTCGAGCTGCTGGATGTGGGGGGCAGCGAAGTCTTCGTGAAGCTGCACGGAGTAGAGAAGAGCGGGCTTTCCGTCGACGCGGTTCGACGCGATATCGAGTCGGCTCTCAGAGAGGGGCTGATCGGTTTTCAGATTCTCGTCATTGGCGAGCGGCAGCGTGCGCCGAAAGCCGCGGAGCTTGTGAAACTGGGCGGGCTGCGCCGAGCCAACCGGCCGGTTTACCACTCCGCGTTCCCCGCCACGGATCTCGAGCCCGGCGAAACGCGGGCAATCGAAGCCGGTGCTGAATCAATTCTGATCGCCAACGTTGGCGGCGAATACTATGCACTTGCGGCCAACTGCGGAGACAGTCCGCTGCCGCTGGCATACAGTTCGCTCGACGATGCGGTTCTCGTCTGCAGCTGGCATGGTTGCCGGTACGATGTGCGCTCCGGGGCGCGGGCAGATTCATCTGGCGGGGACAGAATCCGCGTTTATCCGGTGAGAGTCGAAGCGGGGAATGTCGAGGTCGCCGTGGGTGTCGAGCCAGTACCGCGAACCGGGACCTCCTGATGCCGCGGACTTTGATAGCTGGTTTCGGCAACACTCTCCGCGGTGACGATGGCTTTGGTGTCGAAGTAGTGCGCCGGCTCGGGGACGAAGGAGTTGCCGGGCCGGGTGTTGACCTGATGGAGGTCGGCACTGCCGGGATACGTCTAGCGCAGGACCTGCTCACGCCGTGCGACCTGCTGATTATTGCGGACGCGATGACGCGCGGCGGCGAGCCTGGCACGGTGTATGTGCTTGAAGTCGACGGTGTGGAGCAGGTCCAGCGGGTGGATATGCATGTCGCGATTCCGTCCCACGCTCTCTCGGTGGCGCAGGCGCTCAACGTACTGCCGCCGAGGGTGATTCTCGTGGGGTGTGAACCGATGCAAGTCGATGAGATGACCTGCGACCTTACCGGCGAGCTCACGCCTCCGGTGCGGGCCGCGGTTGACGTTGCCGTGCGCCGCATCCATCATCTGTTGGCGAGTGAGAAAGTTTTTTCGGCGACCGCGGAAGAGGAGATTGGAGTTCATGAGTGATGACGCGGGGCTGGAGATCGCGCGGCGCGATGAAATGCTCGAGCTGCTGTTCTGGTTCGAAGGCGAAGGCTTGCAGGCGAGCGCAAACCTGGTTGGCATGACGCGGTTTCTTGCGCATCCAGAGGCACTTGTGCGCGCGACGCTGACCGATCTGATGGAACGCAATTACGTGGTCGAGCTTGGCGGAAGCATCGCCGAGTACAGGTTGACCGAAGTCGGACGCCGCGAAGCATCGCGCCGGTTCAAGGATGAGTTTTCCGAGCTGCTGTCTCAGGGGCACGGCGAATGCAGCGATCCCGGCTGCGACTGTCACGACAACCCAGCGGGCGCGGCCGAATGTCACGCGGTCCGCGCTGCCGGAGGGCACAAACACTGATGCGAGTAGCGATTGCGGGAAAAGGCGGGACTGGAAAGACGACAATCTCGGGCACTCTTGCCCGGGTTCTCGCGCGGCAGGGGAGGCAGGTGCTGGCAATTGATGCCGATACTACGCCAAACCTCGCCGTCACGCTTGGTGTTCCTCCGGAAAAGGCGCAGGAGATGATGGACCTCCCGCGCAACATGATGGAGCGTCAGCAGCAGGAGGACGGTACTACAAAAACGGTTTTCACCGCGAATTCCGACGACATCATCTCCAATTACTCCGCGCCGGGGCCCGACGGCATCCGTCTGCTGGTGATGGGTAAGGTGAACCATGGCGGCGCTGGTTGACTGTGCAGCGCCCACGCCGCGGTCCGCGGCTTGATTGGTGAGCTGGTGAGAAAAGACGACGATGATCGGGATATCATCGTCGACATGGAAGCGGGACTCGAGCATCTGTCCCGGGGAACCGGAAGGAGCCTGTCGCGTTTTGTCGCCACGATCGAACCGTATTACCGATCGATGGAGGTCGCGAAACGGGTTGCGGCACTCGCGGCGGAACTCGGTATCGGCGAAGTGCTTGCGGTTGCCAACAAGGTGCGGGACGATGGTGACCGGAAAGCAATTGCCGAGTTCTGCAAGGCGCATTCGCTGAAGCTGGCTGGCGAGATCCCGTATGATCCATCGCTGCTGGAGGCCGAGCGCGCTGGTAAAACGCCAGTCGATTACAATCCGGACGCGCCGGCGGTCAAGGCAATCGAGCAGCTTGCCGCGACGCTTAGCGCACCGATACCTCCATGAGAACATCGCATTCTGGCCGAGTGAATCATGTGCGGCAATACGCGCACATCGCTTTCTCGATCATGCTGGCCTGTCCAATGATGCTCGGCGCTCAGACAATGCGCCTGGTGGGCCAGAGCAACCTCGGCGGCGGCGGACTTAACGGCGACATCGCGATAGTCGGCACAACTGGTATCGTCGGCGCGGGGTTGATGCCCGCCGCCGGAGTTCACGCGCATCTGTATAACCCTTATCCGTGCAAAGCTGTAACGATCAAGATCGTTGATCTTTCGCGGCCGCAAACACCGGTGGTGGTTGCGACCATACCGGTGCCGGCCGGTGTAGCTGCGCACGGTGTGGCTGCTGCTCGCGTTCGCACGGCGGCGTTCACTGGAGATCTCGCTGCTGTCGCGTTGCAGACCTGTGGTGCGGGTGGCAGCACAGTCGAGCGCGGCGTCGCGTATTACGATGTCACCACGCCAGCCGTACCCGTTTTTCTGGGCCGCTATCAGGCCGACGCCGACATCGTCCACGCGGACAGCATCCCGCCGTGTGGGCTGCCGCCGGCAAAGAGCTCCGCTCGTTGCGCATCGTCGCAGCATTCCGTTTCACTCGTTCAACGCGCGGACGGGCGCGTCTTCTCATTGTCGCTCGAGCCGGGAGCGTCGGCGGGCAAATTTGCGTCGGGAGACCTGCGCGTCGTTGATGTCACGAATCCCCGCTGGCCGGTGCAGGTTGGCGCTTTCCCCCCGCCAGGCATGCCGATTTTTTCCACCAATGGATGCCGTCCCTTCAGCGCCGGCCATGGAGCAGGGTTCTCGCATGACGGAACGCGGGGCATGCTTGCGTTCTATGACGGCGGACTCTTTGTCGTCGATTTGCCTCGTTCAGGCAAGCCCGCGAAGCTGGGGCAGTTCAAGTATCCCACCGACCGCCAGTTCGAAGGGAGCGCGGCATACGTTGCGGCAGCTCGCGTCAACGGCCGTGATCTGGCGCTGATTTCCGAGGCGGATTTCATTGCGCCAACCACGACACTGGTCGTAGAAGGACCGGCAGCCGTTGCGGGATCGAAGTTCGGATGCGAGGCGGTGTTCACGCTCTATGATCCTCAGAACAAGGCGCAACTTTACCGGCAGCCAGGCGGTGTGAGCGGCGAGCTCGCGTACATTGGCATGGGCTGTCCCGCTGGCGCTGCGGATATGCACGCCGACATGGGTGCCATGCAACACGGCGTGGCATCGGCGGCAAAGACGAAATCGATGTCCATGGATACCGGTTCGTATCTGTCGAACACGCGGGGCAGGATCGCTGTCGTTGACCGCGGCCGCCAACCCACCCAGCCAGCCCCGGCAAATACCGCCGGATGTTCCGTAGCCGACCGCGTGCGCCTTGCTCAGGCGGCGGGCGCACGCGCCGTGGTAATGCTTCAGACGAGCACAACGGCACCCGAGGCATTCTCACCTGACGGCGATCCCGACGGGATCGCGATTCCGGTGATGATGATCGACAAGAAAGACGGTGACGCGCTGCGCTCAGCGCTTTGTCCGTCGGTGGTGAAAGGACGTTGCGTTGCCGGCGCACGCGTGACAGCGACGATGCGGGATTCTCCCGGAGAATGGGGCGCGTTACGCGTGGTCGACGTTACGGATCCCGCGTCGCCGCGGGAGGTCGGCGTGCACCGAACCCCGCGCTCGCGCATTTTTCCGCCGAGCGACCTCAGTGTTTTCTCACCGCAGCGCGCTGCAGTGAGAGGGAACATCGCGGTGGTGCCGTGGAACTCGGATGGCGCGCGAGTGATCGATCTTTCATCGGGGGGCGTCCGCGAAGTTGGATCGTTCGTGCCGCCTGATGTGGCCGATCCGACGGGTGTACTGCCGGCCAAGGCGTACGTCGTCAGCGTTGCGATATTGCCTCAGCGAGGCGGGAACCGTAGAGCTGGCGCGCAGGAATACGTCGTGCTCAGCGACGTAAACTCCGGCCTGTACGTGCTCGAGGCACCGTGGGTTGTGACGCGGCCAGCCGCGCGGCGAGAGAACATCATCGCGCTTCGTAACACGAGGTGAGCGGACCCGTAGCGCTGATGCTCCTGCATGAGCGCTGGTTTACTGAGGAGTCCAGGTTTCCGGTTCAATACGACCTTGCGTTAACGCCAAGGACGTGGCTTCCGCTCGCCGTCGCCGTTGGCATCACGGCACTCGCGGTTGTAGTGTGGCGCGCGCGGGGCCGGCGGCCCCTGGTCCCAGGGCCTATCGAGCTCGGCATGAAATGGCAGAACTATCAGGACCTGCTTTCATGGATGCCGCTCGTGATCGGCGTTCATACCGCCGTAACGCTGCTCGTAAGCGGAATCGGTCTGCGGCTTTTCGTCCCCAACCTTGAGTTGCCCGCAAACTTTCTCGGTGCCATCCTGGGTCTGGCCGAGATTGCCATTGCGCTGAGCTTCATATATGGTGCGCTCACCCGGTTCGGCGCGGTTGCGCTCGCCGGAGTCTGGCTGGCCGGCGCAATTTTCTTCGGCCCGGTGCGCCTGCTCGAGCACTCGCTGTTCCTCGGCATAGCTTTTTTCCTTTTCGCCGCGGGCCGTGGTCCGCTGGCGTTCGACATGTCGCTTGAGCGGCTACACAAGCCGGTGGAGCGACTCATGCCTCACGCGGTCACGGTCCTCCGCGTTCTCACGGGGCTGAGCATCGTTGTGGTCGCATTCACAGAAAAGCTGTGGAACCCCGCGATGGGGCTCGCGTTTCTCGCCGAGCACCCGTTCAACTTTTTTCCCGCGTTAGGGTTGTCGGCGATTGGCGATCCGGAGTTCCTGTTCATTGCGGGGGTAGTGGAGCTGACGTTTGGGCTGCTGCTCATGTCCGGCGTTTTTGTTCGCCTGATTATTCTGGCGCTGTGGCTGCCGTTCAATCTCACGCTCCCCTTGCTCGGTTGGTCAGAGCTCGTCGGGCATCTCCCGATTTATGGTATCATGGGTCTGCTGCTCATCTGGGGAGAGGCGCGGCCCGAGGCGGACCAGGCCATGGTGGAAGGGGTTTCGGATCGTGCGGAGAACTCTGGAGGCGTGAAGAAAGAGCGACACTGATAACCGGTATTCTGCCCCCACATAGATATCGTCGAACCGCGGGCCGAAGGTGACTCAACGCCGTTGCGTCAATGCGGCCAACCCATCCGCGAAAAGATTGAAGCCGAGCACCGTCAGCGTAATTGCGAGCCCGGGAAAGAGCGGGAGCCACCACGCCACCCGAAGGTATCCCTGAGCCTGCCCGGCGAGGGACCCCCAGGTCAGCGTGTTCGGGTCACCAAGTCCAAGAAAGCCCAGACTGGCTTCGAGAAGCAATACCTGCCCCAGCATCAGGCCGACGAGCACGAGCACGCTGGGCAAAACCTGGGGCAGGAGTACCCTCCAGAAAATGCGGGTCCGCGTCGCTCCCAGTGCTTCGGCGGACAGGACGAACTCGAGGTTACGCGTGGCGAGAATCTCACCCCGGACGACGCGCGCCAGTGTCGGCCATGATGTCAGCCCCAGCGTCAGAACGACACGGTCGAGACCCGGTCCAAACAGTGCAATCATCACGGCGACGAGGATGAATCGAGGCATCACCTGAAACAATTCCGTAATGCGCATCAGCAGATCGTCAACCAGGCCCCCTCGGTAACCGGCAACAATGCCGACAGTGACGCCGCAGGCTGACGCGAGAAGTGCGACTGCAGCCGCGATTAACAGCGATGTCCTCGTCCCATAAAGCACGCCGCTGAACAGGTCGCGTCCGAGCGCGTCGGTTCCCATTGGGTGATCCACCGACGGCGGTGACAGTGACGGTCCGGTAAGGGCGAAAGGATCAGCAACCGCAAGCACCGGCGCGAGCAGTCCAGCGAGGAGCATCACGCTCAGCAGCGCAAATCCGAACGCGCCGGCACGCCTGCCTGCGGTGCCGCTCATGGCGGGACGCCAGCCAACGCGCGACGTGCGCCCGCGCTCAGACCTCATGCGATCAGCCGAGACGGATGCGGGGGTCGACGGCGGAATGGACCAGATCGGTGATGAGATTGGACAGCGTTACCGCAAAGGCAATCGCCATGAACAGCGCAAGCAGCAATGGTGTGTCCCGCGTCTGCAACGACGTGAGGAGCAACCGTCCCAGCCCGGGCCAGCCGAAAACGATTTCAGTGACGACCGCCCCGGCGATCAGCTGCCCAACTCGTGACCCGACAACGGTGATGACCGGCATCAGCGCACGGGGCATGGCATGGCGCACGACAACCATTGTTTCCTTAATGCCTTTCGACCGTGCAGTGCGGATGTGGTCCCGCGCCAGCTCGTCGATCAGACCGCTTCGCGTGAGGCGGACGAGGACCGCGAGCTCCTGCGACGCCAGGACGAACGCCGGAAGGATGAGGTGGCGCATGACGTCGAGGCCATACCGCCAGCCGGTTGCTCCGCTCCCCGCAGTCGCCATGCCCTGAACGGGCAGAACGCCGAGCCCGAGGGCAACGCCGAGAATCGCGAGCTGCCCCAGCCAGAATACCGGCGCAGAAAACAACGACAGCGTGACCGCGTTGATGCCGACGTCTCTGGCGCCATGCGGCCTTTGCGCACCAATCGCTCCGAGGGGTATCGCGACAACAATGGCCAGCAGCAACGCCGTCCCGGTGAGAAGCAGAGTTGCGGGCACCCGCTCCGCGATGAGCTCCAGCGTGCCGCGGCCATGCACGTACGACACACCAAGATCACCTGACGCAACGCGGGCGAAGTACGTGATCAGTTGCTCGGGCAGCGGCTTATCCAATCCAAAACGCGTCCGCATGAACGCATAGTACGCGGCGTCGCCGTTCTCCCCAGCGAGCGCCAGCACCGGATCGCCAGGAGCCAGATGGATCAGGAGGAACCCCGCCAGCACGATTCCGACCACTGTCGGTATTACCTGGAGCAGGCGACGAAGCACGAAGCCAGGATTCACATGCACCGTGCCGTCGCGGCGAAATGCGACGATGTAGAGAGTCCAGTGCAGCGCACGTTGTAGGCGTAGCTCGACAGAGTCTCGACGAGCCACACATATGGCTGATCGCGTACCGCGATTTCCTGAATCTCGCGATATGCGCGCCGGCGCTCGCTAACGTCCAGCGCGGATGCGGCGTAATCGAACAGGCTGTCCATCACCGGGTTACGGTAGGCAGCCAGATTGGAGAAGGGAACCGGCGCGATGTTCGTCGACACGTACTGGCGTCGCACGCCGATCTCCGGATCGGTTCCATTGCAGTACGCCACGATTGCCGTATCGAAGTCGCGCGCGGTAAAGATTTTCTGGCCGAATACGGCGGGTTCGAGAAGCTCGACCCGAAGATCGATGCCCAGTGCTCGAAGCTGTGCGCGGAGAAGATCGCCGTACGTTCCCTGGCTCGGCATCGCACTGAAGCCAATTACCAGCGACGTTCCGTCTTTCACCCCTTGCACCCCGCCGGCCGCACGGACGCCGTTGCCGGCGCGCCGCCAGCCGGCCGAATCGAGCAGTCGGGCTGCGCGCACAGTGTCGAACGCCGGCATCCTGAGTCCCGATGCATGCGCAAACGCGATCCTCGAGGAAACAGGCGCTTCCGCTACGCGGCCTTCGCCGAAGAGCACGCGGTCGAGAAACTGGCGACGGTCGAGCGCATGTGCGATGGCGCGCCGAACGCGAACGTCGCCGAATAACGGACGGTCGAGGTTGAAGCCCAGCGTCGTGACGCAGTTGCTTCCGCCGGAGACCCCAGACGTCTGAATCAGTTTGAAGCGCGGATCGCGACGGATGCGCGCCCGTTCGGGACCGGGCACCCCGAACAACCAGTCGACTTCGCCCGCTTCGAATGCGATAATCTGGGTGCCGGCGTCCGGCACGATTCGCATCACCACGTTCGCTAGTTTGGGCGCGCCACGAAAGTATTGCCGGTTGGCGGCGTAGCGAATTTCACTGCCCGATCGGTAGGACACAAATCGAAATGGACCTGTGCCGACGGGCGCCGTGTTTGCCGGATTCTGAAGCGGGTCTGTGCCGGCGAACACATGCTTCGGCATGATCGGCGCTTCTTCCACATCGAGCTGAAGCAACAACGGCGCATATGGACGACGAAACCGAAACTCGACCGTGTAGTTATCGGGGATATCGATGCGAAGTAACGCCGGCGCGACCGAGGCGCGCGTCCGCGCATGGAATTTTACGAGCAGCTCGTCGAAGGTGAACTTCACATCGGCCGCGGTAAACGGACGTCCGTCGTGCCATCGCACGTCCTTTCTCAGATGAAAGCGGTAGAGAGCGCCGCCATCCTCCACCTCCCAGCGCTCGGCCAGTTCCGGCACTGGCTTGAGGTTTTCATCGAGTGAAACGAGTCCGTTGTACAGAAGTCCGGCCGCGTTGTGCACGCTGCCGTTGGTCGTGATCGCCGTATTCAGATGTCCGGGATCGGTGCTGATCGCGGCAACGAGAGTGCCGTCATTCCGCTGTGATCGTTCGCTGGTACAGCCGTTCGAGCAGATCACCACGGGAGCGAACATCAGGGCGATGACACCCTTCACGGGTGCACCGCCGGGATGTCGTGCCTGTCTGATGTCGGAGGATCGTGCGGCGCATCGTCCAGGCGGATCGAGGCGGACCGCTCTCCGCCCCGATGATGCGACAGCCGCTGGCAGGCAGCTGTTCTCAGGTGCCGCCACCTTTTGGCGGCGGGGGAGCCGGCGCATCCATCCCGGCCTGTAGAGGAGGGGGGCCCTCGGATTCCGCGAAGCGTTTGTCACGTTTGGGCGGAGCAGGCTTTGTTCCCGGCGGTCGCGGGCGCGGCGGTGTCACGATATCGGCGGCGGCGCGCGAGCCCGACTTCCGGGTTCCGCCAGTCACAGCTCCCCCTGATTTGCGTGCCGAACCCGCGGGTTTCCTGGCCCCGCCCCCGGATGCGCCTTTCCTTCCTCCTTGTCCAGCCATGGCCGATCTCCTTGTTCAGGGTTTCTACCGAACCGCAACCGGCCGACCACTGCGAAGTGTGGCCAGACGGTTTCTGTAACGCGCTGCCGCTTCGTTGTCTCCGAGGGCCGAGGCAGCATCGGCCCTCACCGAAAGACTTGCGGGATAATATAGGATGTAGATTTGCGGCCACGCCGAGTCGAACACATCGGCAACATCGATCGCCTTCCTGTAGTCGCCTCGAGCGAGGAGGAGCTCGGCAAGCGCGATACGATCCGTACCGCGCGAAGTCGCGACATTCCAGCTCAGATCTGCGCTCGGAAGCTCCTCGCCGACGAGCTCAGTCAGCATTCGCAGTGCGTTCGCGCTATCGCCGCGAGCAAGGACTGCATGAGACGCCATCGATTTCGCGAGCAGCCGTTCGTGGATCTCGCCGCTCTTCGCCGCGCGCGCTTCGAGATTTCTCGCGATCGCCTCCGCGACGGAAACACGACCGGATCGCGCTTCCCAGACTCCGAGCTGCCATAATCGCAACGGGAACGGGCAACGCTCGTACGCGGCGCCAAACTTCATCGCGTCCTCCTCCGCTACCTGTCTCGCACGCTGCTGAAGGTCTGGATAATACGGTGCGTCAAGCAGATAGAGCGATGTCCCGCCCTGTCCGCGGGCAATCCATTCGTCGATGCGGCGTGTGGCTTCGTCCGTTCTTCCCTCCGCCAGCAGAATGCTCTGCAACCCGATGATCGAATTCCACCGCAACGCCTCGATCGCTTCATCATTGCCCTCGGCTCCCCGCAGCACCGCGTCGTACGCGAGCTTTGCACACGGCAGTTGCGCTCCGCCGCCTCTAAGCGCGTTGGCGGCGGCGAGCAGAGGGAAGGGTTTTTTTCGAACGGACGTGCTCCACTTCATGTTTGCCGGACCGTTCCTGACGCACGACTCCATCAACGTCAGTTGCTCCGCGTACAGCGAGTCAGGCCGCGCCGCGAGAAAGCGTCGCATCATCGGGGGCGTCTCCCTGAGATCGCCCTCGCGCAGCCGAATTTCGATCGAGTGGTAAAGGAGGTTCGGCGCTCCGGGGTCGAGCCGGCGCGCCGAGTCGAATGCGGACCTGGCAAGGCGATCGGGGCTGCCCCCGAATGGGAGCAGGTGCATGTACACTTCTCCAAGCTGCATCCATGCAGCCGACATTTCCGGGTCGGCAGACAATACGCGGTTGAGGTCCGCTATCGCGGAGTCGGCCCTGCCCAGCAGGAAAGATTCATAGGCGCGGGCGAAATGCACATAGCGCGGCGACATCCGCTGCCGGAGCGCAGTGGCAATAAGCGACTGCGCTTCGATCAGGCGATGGTTTCCTGCTGCGGCCTGCGCTCCGCGAATCGCGGCGAGTGCAAAAGTCGAGTCGGCGTTTACCGCGTTCCGGAAATGCTCGAGTGCTTCACTGTGGCGAGTGCGCCGGAATGCAGCTTCACCCTGCAGAAAACTCGCGATTGCGCCCGGATCGCGATCGTTCCATTCAGCGATCGCTCCCGGAGCGCCACCTGGAATCACAGAGGGAAGCATCGCATTCAGTGCACGAAGTCCCGTTCGCCACGCGTCCACCGTCCTGCCCGAAGCTGTGCCTCGTGCGACCAGTGAATCTCCGGCGACATCATTCAGCTCGAGGATTACCTCGGCGGAATCGCCACGCGGCACGATGCGGCCGTTCATGTAGTATGCACACTTTTTCAACCGGGCGAGATCTCTCGCTTCGTCGACCGACAATGTCCGGATGTCCTGTCTCCGGCTCGGGGCCAGGAGTGGCCAGGCATCGATGAGCTTGAGTGGTCCACTTTGGTCGAGAGCGCTGCCGATCATCGTAGCCACATCCTCGCCGATGCTTCTTGAACCCTTGAAATCGGTTGCAACGACGAGCGGGTAGACCATGACGCGATTGTCATCCAGGACAACATCGCCGTTTCTGCCGAACTGCCATGCGAGCGCCCCGACAGTGATCACTGCGGCGGCAGCGAGCCCGGCAATGCGGAATCGCGATCGCGGTAGCCGCGCGGCCCTGCCAACGGCGGTGGATCCAGGGTCGCTGCTACTCGGCGTTCTGGGGTCGATGCCGATCGCGGTACCGGATACGAGAGCACCGGAGGCTGACGCTGCAACGAGCGGAGTTGCAGCCGTCCGTTCCCCAGTGTCGACATCTCTGATTGTGTTTCGGAACTCACGTGCGTCGCGGAATCGATCGGCCGGTGCCTTGGCCATCGCTTTCATTATCAATGCTTCGACAGTCGCGCTGACCGATGGTCGGATTGTCCTGATACTCGGTGGCGTGTCGACCCAATGACGCGCCATGAGCGCTTGCGGGGTGGCCGCAGCGAACGGCGGATGGCCAGCCAGCATTTCGTACAGCACACAGCCGAGCGCGTAGATATCGCTGCGTCCGTCCACTTTACCTGCCGCGGCCTGCTCGGGACTCATGTAGGCTACGGTGCCGAGCGCGATGCCTGTACCGGTCAGTTCGCTATCGCTGGCCACAGCTTCCATCGCGCGAGCGATACCGAAATCAGCAAGAATCGCGTGGCCGTGAGCCAGGAGAATGTTGCCAGGCTTGATGTCCCGGTGCACGAAACCCTGGTCGTGTGCGCAAGAAAGCGCATCGGAGATTTCGCAGGCGATGTCGAGAGCGTCACCAACGGGGAGAGGCCCCTCCCGCAAGAGGCGCTCGCCGACGGTTTCGCCCTGGACATACGGCATTACATAATATGGGATCCCATTTATTTGCCCCGAGTCAAATACCGGGAGAATATTGGGATGCTGCAGACTCGCCGTCGTCCGGATTTCGCGCGTGAACCGCTCGGCGCTTACAGCGCTGAAGATATCGGCGCTGAGCACCTTGATTGCAACGCGGCCACCGTGCCGGTTGTCACGGGCAAGATAAACCGCCGCCATCCCGCCGCGACCGATTTCACGCTCGATCGCATAGCGGCCGTCAATGACGCCTGCGAGGCCCGCTGGAGTCCTGGACACTGCCTTCTCCCGACAGGCGAATGGAATGCCAACATACCTGTCGGCGCCGTCGTTGGCCAGAGTTGCAGTCGTGCATGCGCGCCGATTGGCCATACGCCTTACACGATTCTGACAATAACCGTTACGAAACCGAACAAGTTTTGCCCCCGTAATTGGTTATCGATCAATGCAAACCCTTACGCGGGTTCCTGCATCTAATCTGCACGCTGGGAAAGCCAGGCCTTCGGGCAATTCAGACCACCATCACCACCACCTTCAGCATGCAAATCCCTTGTGTCGTCAGACAATCCGTCAGGATCACCGCGGTGTCGCTGGTTGTTCTGGCTAGTTTCATCGGCGGAACGGCTGCCGCTCAAGGGCGCAGCGGCGGCGCCCACAGCACGCCCGCGCCGGTTGCCAACGCGGCACGGCTCAATGCCGCGGTCACGATGGACGGCAGGCTCGACGAGGAAGTCTGGCGTACTGCGCAGCCGATCACCGAATTCCGGCAGTCACAGCCGGATGAGGGTAAGCCCGGCACACAGCGCACCGAGGTGCGGTTCGCTTACGATGACGAGGCCGTTTACGTTGCCGCTAGAATGTTCGACAGCCTCGGTGCCAGGGGCGTAAAAACACGACTACTCCGGCGCGACGCCCTGAGCGAGACCGACAGCGACCTGCTGAACATTGTGTTCGACAGCTACCACGACCATAGCTCGCGATTCAATTTTTCTGTGAATCCATCCGGATCGAAGCGCGACGGAACTGGTGACCCCTCATGGGATCCGGTCTGGGAAACAGCGACACGTATTGACTCACTTGGCTGGACTGCCGAGATGCGCATCCCGTACAATCAGCTCAATTTTTCACGCGCCACTGATCAGACGTGGGGAGTTCAGGTGATTCGTTTCACCCACCGTCTCAACGAGCGTACTCATTTTGCCTGGCATCCGAACAACGAGCCGGGCGGGCCGCAGCGGTATGGGCATCTCGAGGGCATAAAGATCACTGAGCGTCCCCGGGGTATGGAGCTCCTTCCTTATACTGTCGGCCGCGCGCGATACGTCCGTCCCACCGATGCATCGAATCCGTTTACGCAGGCAAGTGAAACGGATTATCGGGTTGGCGGTGACCTGAAATACCGGTTGACGTCGAATTTGACGCTGAATGCGACGTTCAACCCCGACTTCGGGCAGGTAGAGGTCGACCCGGCGGTCGTGAATCTGTCGGCGTTCGAGACGTTCTTTCAGGAGAAGCGGCCGTTTTTCATCGAGAACAGCAATGCCTTCGGCTTCGGCAATTTCAGCTGTTTTTTCTGTAGCAATGTCAGCAACCTGTCGCTGTTCTACACCAGGCGGATTGGACGATCGCCGCAGCTGTCACCCTCCGGGACATATGTCGATCAGCCCGAGAATGCGACGATTCTGGCTGCAGGCAAGGTTACCGGCAAAACGCAGAGCAACATTACGGTCGGCGTCCTCAACGCGGTAACCCGTCAGGAGAGGGCGAGCATCGTTGCGGTCAACCGGGTTACCGGCGCCCGCGACGAGTTCAGGGCCGAGGCCGAGCCGTTCACGAACTATTTCGTTGGGAGAGCGCGCAAGGAGTTCAAGGGCGGCGCGCATTCGTTTGGCGGAATCGTTACCTCGGTAGACAGGTTTACCGACGACTCGCTTGCGCAGGCACGGATTCCGGGCCACGCGCGCGGCGCGGGCATCGACTGGTTTAGCTCCTGGAAAAACCGTGCATACAGCTTCATGGGCCAATACGCGGTGTCCGACGTTCGCGGGTCAGCGCCTGCATTGCTGCGTCTTCAACGGTCGAGCGCGAGATACTTCCAGCGTCCCGACCGAGAGGCGGGCGGTAACGGCCTGTTCTCCGACGAGCTCGACCCCGCGGCGACGAGTCTTGCCGGATATGGGGGATATGCACGAGTCGCCAAGGAGGGAGGTTTGTGGAACTGGGAGCACATGGTGAATTACAGAAGCCCCGGTTTCGAGGTCAACGACATCGCGTTCATCACGAAAGCCGATTATTTCTACCACAATTCCAACATCGCACGCTCAGTCACGAAACCGGGCAGGATTTACCGCAGTTACTTCGCGGTGCTAGGCATGCAGCAGGAATTCAACTACGACGGTGACCTGACCGACCGCGAGTTCTCGTCCGGCCTTTTCGGACAGCTGAAGAATTTCTGGCAGCTGAACATGTTCCATATCCGCGCGCCGGAGGTTTACGATGACCGGTTAACTCGGGGGGGGCCGACGTTGCGCCGCCTTGGCTACCGGCACAGCCAGTTCTTTGTCGCGAGTGATGCGCGGAAGTCAGTGTCAGCGAGCTTCCAGTCGAGTTACACCAACCGTGATCAGAGTCTCGACAATTACAATATCAACGGCGGCATTACCTATAAGCCGACTGCCAACGTGCAGCTTTCTCTCGGGCCGTCGTTCTCGAAGTCCGCTAATCCGGCGCAGTTCGTCACGTCAGGGACAGATTCCACAGCGACCGATTTCGCCGGCCGCCGGTACATATTCGCCGAGTTGCACCAGAGGTCGGTGTCGCTCAACACCCGTGCAAACGTCACGTTCACACCGGGTCTCACGCTGGAGGTGTTCGCTCAGCCGCTGATTGCGAGTGGCGACTACGCGAGCTTCAATGAGTTTATTGCGCCCAGACAGTCGGCGCGCCGGACATTCACTCCTGGAACCCAGGTGACGTCGAGCATCGTGAACGGAGGAAAGCTCTATCGTATCGATGCGGATGGTACAGGGCCGGCGCAGGCCGTTTCATTCTTCGATCCGAACTTCAACTTTCGTGCGCTACGTGGAAATGCTGTGGTGCGCTGGGAATATCGCCCGGGTTCGACGCTTTTCTTTGTCTGGCAGCAGAACAGGTCTGACACCGACCCAATAGGAAACTTCAATTTTGCGAGAGACAGGGAGGCGCTGTTCTCGGCGCGGCCGGATAACATCTTTCTGGTGAAGGCGACATACTGGTTCGCGTTCTGACGCGTCGACTGCGGAGTGCGGACTGGTGCGGACCGAGGACAAAAAACGGGCGGACTGCGGACATACTGCGAACGCTGAATGCGGAGAACAACGACTGCAGCCTTCAGCTTGCAGGCTGTCAGATTTCTGTGTGTGAGATCTGATTGCTGATGGCTCGTGCCTCGAGATTGAAGCGTTCACCGAACAGCAGCGCGAAGTGTGTAATGGAAACGGACATGCCGCATAGTTAATGCGCGGCACGTCGCATGGTGCCATCGACTTCTGATTCTGCTGGCAGCCTTTGCAATCCTTCATATGGAACAGCGCCTAACCCCCGCTCCCGGCTGGCCTGTATGTCGCCAGCCCGCTCGACGCCCACGCCATGCCGGTACTGGCGCCGGCTGAGCCCAGTGCTCCAGCGTCACTGGCTCGCCTGTTGCAACATCGCTCTGAACCGATGGACATAGCGGTCTTCACGCTCGTGCCCTCAGGAATATGACATGATTCGACGCCGGTGTCCGGTCCTGGGAGATCCGGTCTCTTAACCGGGTCGTATATCGATTCGGCCTTTTCGCCCTCCAACTGAACCCGTCCAATGCCCCGTCCAATGCTGTGTCCGTTCGTCCGTATCGCACTTAGCGCGACCCCGCTTGCGGTAATTCTGCTGACATGCCTTCCCGCGGTTCTGTGCGCTCAGACAGTTCCTTCACAGCCGGTGCGATCGGACACGACCCGGGGCAGCCGGCTCGATACGGTCAAGATTACCGGGCGCATCGACGATCTCATCGGGGTTGCAGGCACCGCCTCCGAAGGCCGCGTTGGCGCCGCCGATCTGCGGTCACGTCCGATATCGCGCGAGGGAGAGCTGCTCGAAACCGTCCCCGGCGTAATTGTTACGCAGCATTCCGGCGAGGGAAAAGCGAATCAGTATTTCGTCCGCGGCTTCAACCTGGATCATGGCACCGACTTCCAGACGCGCATCGACGGAATGCCGCTTAACATGCCTACCCACGGGCATGGGCAGGGCTGGACCGATCTCAACTTTCTCATTCCGGAACTCGTCGAGTATCTCGATTACCGGCTCGGCGTTTATCACGCCTCGCTCGGCGACTTCGGCAGCGCTGGGGGCGCTGAGTTTCACCTGGCGCGCAGGTTGAACCGGCCGTTCGTCACCCTCGGCGGCGGCGAGAACGGGCTGGCGCGCTTCGTCGCTGGAGGCTCGACGCGGCTGAACGGTGGAGATCTACTCGGCGCCGCTGAGGCAAAATCATACAATGGACCGTGGGTAAGGGGCCAGGAAATCCGCAAGCTCAGCGGCATCTCAAGCTATTCGTTCGAGCGTGGTGCCTCCCGGTTCTCACTCCTCGCGATGGCTTACCGCAACAAGTGGAATTCGACGGACCAGATCCCGGATCGGTCCGTACAATCCGGACTCATCGACCGGCTCGGACAGATTGACTCGACCGATGGCGGAAATTCTCAGCGTTTTAGCTTGTCGGGATCATGGAACCGGGCCGGCCGGAACTCCGTTCAGGACGCGCAGCTGTTCGCGATCTACTCCGATCTCGACCTCTATTCGAACTTCACTTATTTCCTCGACGACCCCGTCAACGGCGATCAGTTCAACCAGCGTGACAAGCGTGTCATCGTTGGAGGAAACGCCAAGCGGGTACAGGCAGTGCAAGCCCTTGGCGTGGAGCACGCGCTGACATTGGGTGTGCAGACGCGTGCTGACTTCATCGACGGTCTCGGTCTCTATCGTACCAAAGCGCGCTCACGGCTGAGGACGGTGCGCGAGGACGATGTGACGGAATGGGGAACCGGCCTCTTTGCCGAAGCTGTCTCCAGATGGAGCCCGTGGTTCCGGAGCGTGCTCGGCGTGAGGGGCGACGGCTACATTTTCGACGTCGAGAGCGACCGGCCGGAAAATTCGGGAAACGAGCGCGCGGCGATCGTGAGCCCGAAGGCGTCGCTCGTGTTCGCCCCTTCGCGTGATACGGAATTCTATCTTAGCGGCGGGTTCGGCTTTCACAGTAATGACGCGCGCGGCACTACGATCACCATCGACCCAGCCACTGACGAGCCGGCCGAGCCGGCCGAGCGGGTCGATCCGCTCGTGCGCTCGCGCGGGGGTGAGATCGGCGTTCGGGCCAGCCCGGTAACTGGCCTGCGGTCGACGTTGACGCTTTGGGCTCTCGACCTCGATAGCGAGCTGCTGTTCGTTGGCGATGCGGGCGCGACTGAAGCATCGGGTACCAGCAAGCGACGCGGGGTCACGTGGGCCAATTTCTACCGCCCAATCCCGTCCCTCTCGCTGGACGCGGATGTGTCTTTCGCCCGCGCACGCTTCGCGGACGAGGCCGAGGGCGCTGACCGGATTCCCGGCGCCCTCGAAAACGTCTTTGCGGGCGGCGTCGCCTGGAGCCCCGAGTTCGGCGCGTTCGGTGCGCTGCGACTTCGTCATTTTGGCGAGTACCCGCTTATCGAAAGCAATGAAGTGCGTGCCGATGCTACCACACTTGTCAACGCCGACGCCGGCTACAATTTCAGGTCAGGGATTCGCCTTCAGGCGAGCCTGCTGAACGTGCTCGACTCGCGCGACTCTGACATTCAATATTTCTATGCGTCCCGCCTCCAGAACGAGCCGGCCGGCGGAATCGAAGACGTCCACTTCCACCCCGTCGAACCGCGACAGCTTCGCGTCTCGCTCGAATACCGATTCTGATCAGTCGGTGGGAACGAACCTCGCCGCCATCCCCGTTCTCAGAGCCGGAGAAGTGCTGGCCGATAACATCTTTCTGGTGAAGGCCACCTACTGGTTTGCATTTTAAGCGGTGACAAGTCGGTCTCAGCGGCGTCATCACTGAAACTGGCAACTTCAACTCGCGAAATGTCAAGCTGCAGAAACAATAGCATCATCTGTTAGTATAAGAGTCATGAAACGAGTCAGAGCGGCGCTCGCATACGGAGCGCTGACGGTTGTCGCGGTTGCGATCGTTGCGGGCCATTCCGGCTTTGACGCGCGCCGCGCGCCATCGACCCAGGGAATTGTGGCGCCGATCCGGATGCCCGCTGCCGTCGTGCGCGCAACCCCGCCTTCTGTGTCGGAACTGCTCGACATTATTCTCGGCGACCGCGGGACGGCAGGCTACCTCGCCACCGGCAAGGGAGCATCATTGCCGCTTGGCAGTGAAGAGGAACGTGTCGCAAGCGTACTTCGCCGCTACACCAAGGACACTCGCCGAGCAGATCGAATCGCAACCGCTCTCGTACGGGAGGGAAGGCGTCGCAACGTCGGGTCTACTCTCCTGGTTGGCGTTCTGCTCACCGAGAATCCCTGGCTCGACCCACGCGCGAAGAGCTTTGTTGGAGCGCGAGGTCTGATGCAGGTGATGCCGTTCCATGCCGGACAGTGGGGCTGTGCATCGAGCGATTTGTTCGACATCGAGTCCAACATGTGCCACGGCGTCGCGATTCTCGCTCAGAATATTCGTCAGGCGAAAACCTTACCCCAAGCGTTGCTGGGATACAACGGCTGCGTTCGGGGCACCAACACGCCCGACTGCTGGCGTTACCCGAGCAAGGTGTTTCGTCTTGCCCGGCTGGGTGCTGCTGCTGGCGGGACCCCGCCGGATCTGATGCCGTTCTCGGTTCGTTCACTTGGGCCGCGCAAGGTTCGCAACGGTGCTCCGCTGGTACGGCGCGGGAACATTTTGCTGCCGCGAGAGCTTCTTGTTGAGTAGTTTGAGTCGACGCTCGATCCGGTTTCCCCAAATCGCAGAGGGTTCGCAATAAGAATGACCCGCTCGCGCCTGACCAGTCTGCTTGTCGCCACGATTCTCGGCTTCCATTTACAAATGGGCGCCGCTGATCTTGCGTGTGAAGCAGGCATTATGAAGGGTTCGGCGGACGCGATGGCAGGCATGACGATGCCCGATGGTGGAGGCGCTCCAGTTGATGCGGAGCAAAAAGAGACGCCCTGCAAATCCCCCGTAACGGCAGCCGCGTGCAACCTGATGGCGCCCTGCGTAACCGGCGTTTTCGAAAGCGTGCGCGAGCGTGCTGTTTCTCCCGCGGTTCACTCCCTGCTACCGCAGCAGGTTGTAGTGCTGATCCCAACATCACGATCATTCCCGCCCGAGCCGCCCCCTCCTCGAGCGTAAGTCCGGACAAAACTCAATCGTAGTCGCAGGCATTCTCCACCCCGGAGAATGTCTCTCGCGGCGAGCGCTTTTAAGGACAATTCGTTGTCCTCAAGGCGCGTGGTCCTGGACTGGAACAACTCGATGATTTTCACTAATGAAGCAGCCGGCGCGCGCGCGGGCGGCCGGATTTCACGTAGCCGAAGCGGCATGACGGGCTTTGGGTTGCTGGCGCTGATGTCGGTAACGGCGCCCGTAACGGCAACCGCTCAAAGCCCCGGCCTCGACTCGTTGATTTCCGAGGCACTCTTGAGAAATCCTGCAGTGCATGCAGCCGCAGCCCGGGTGAGGGCAGCGCACGCGCGTATCGGCCCCGCGGGCGCACGCCCCGATCCGATGCTCATGGCAGGGATACTCAATCTTCCCTACAAACAACCCGGTTATTACGACGACTTCACGATGAACATTCTGCGGCTCACGCAGACGGTCCCCTGGCCCGGCAAGCTGTCGCTCGCTGAACAGGTGGTGCGGAATGAAGTGTCCGCAACTTCGGCCAGCCTCGCTCAAACGCGACTCGAGGCCATCGCGGACGTGAAGACCGCTTACTATGAGCTCGCATTTGTGCGGAGCGCTCGCCAGATCGTCGAGCAGAACCAGAAAGTGCTTGGCGGACTCATCAGTGTCTCTGAGGCGCGGTACGGAGTCGGCACCGCTTCGCTGGCGGATGTGCTCCGTGCTCGTGTAGACGCTGCCCACCTGGGTGACGCCGCCGCTTCTCTCGCTGCAGAGGAGCGAGCGGCACTTGCCCGGCTGAACGCAGTGCTCAACCGTCCCAGCATCATGCCGGTGCCATCTGCCACGATTCCAAACCGGATCGCACGCCTTGCGATCGCCGAATCTGCATCCCGTGTTCGATTCACTTCGCCCGCGCTTGGCTCATCGGCGGCAGATTCCCCGATTCTGCCACTGGACTCTCTCGTGGCGCTCGCCGAGCGGAACAGTCCGATGCTTCGGTCGCATGAGGCGGAAATTGCTGCTCAGGAGCGTCGGCTGGCGCTTGCGCGCAAGGCTCATCTTCCCGATTTCGACGTTGCACTGGAGTACGATCATCGCCCGCGGTTTCCGGATTACGTGTCTCTTTTCGTGTCGATTCCGCTCCGCCTGCAGCGCGGCCGAAAGCAGAACCAGGAGGTGCTCGGAACACGTGCGGAGCTGGAGGCGGCGCAGTCCGGTCATTTATCGGCGGTCGATTCAGTTCGGCGGCGCGTGGCAACCCTGGCGAGTGACGTTGACCGCGAGCGAACCCAGCTTGCCCTTTCACTAAAAGCAGTTCTGCCACAGGCACGTGCGACCCTGGCATCGGCACTGGCGAGCTACCAGACAGGCAAGGTCGATTTTGCATCGGTTGTGGACGCGCAGGCATCGGTGTTCAAGTACGAGACTGCATACTTTCGCGATCTGACGGATTTTGCGGTAAGCCTTGCGGAACTCGAGCGCGTTGTCGGCGCGGAGGTGCTCCGATGAACTACCGATCGCGCAAATTCGTGCTGGGTGGAGCGCTGCTCGGTGCCGTTTTCGTCATCGGCGCCGCGTATGCCCTCGCGAGACGGGGCTCGTCAACCGCGAGCCGGCCGAGCGGTGCCGACTCGACGCCGGCGGGTGAGAATATGAAAGGCATGGCCGGCATGGAAGGAATGTCGATGTCGTCGGATGGGTCCGCTCACCTCACCGCCGATCAGATCCGCCAGTTCGGCGTGACTTTCGGCACCGCCGAGGTGCGGCCACTGACGATGGAGATACGCACCACGGGCGTAGTGACCTTCGACGAAACTCGAATTGCCAAAGTAACCCCGAAATTCGGTGGCTTCGTGGAGCGGCTGCACGTCGAGACCACGGGTCAGCTCATTGGGCGCGGCCAGCCGCTCGCCGAGATCTATTCGCCGGAGCTCGTCTCGGCTCAGCAGGATCTTCTTGTCGCCATTAACCTCGACCGGACGATTGGTCAGAGCGTCGTGCCGGGCGTGCCAGCCAGCTCCATGAATCTGCTGGCTGCCGCGAAGCGACGGCTCCAATTGTGGGATATCTCGGACGCGCAGATCCAGCGCGTCATGCGCACCGGACGAGTACAGCGGACACTGACGCTTTACTCTCCCGCAAAAGGCATCGTGGTCGAGAAAAAAGTGGTGCAGGGTCAGGCAATAACGCCCGGGATGGATCTCTATACCATAGCTGACCTGTCAGAAGTGTGGGTAGACCTTCAACTGCGTGGCGGCGATGCAGCAACGGTGCGAACGGGCTCCGGCGCCGACATCGTGCTGTCAGGGATTCCCGGCAGAAGTTACAAGGGACGCGTCGCTTACGTGTACCCGACACTCGATTCGGCATCGCGCGCGATACGAGCGCGCGTTGTCGTATCCAACAGCGACGGCATCATCAAACCAGGCATGTACGCGACCGCCCGGATTACGACGCCGACGCGTTCGGTATTGACTGTTCCGGGCTCTGCTGTGCTCCGCACCGGCGAACGCGACGTCGTATTCGTCGACATGGGTGGTGGACGTCTGATGCCACACGTTGTGCGAGTGGGGCAAACTGCCGGAGAGTACATCGAGATCCTGGGCGGTGTCGACGCCGGCCAGAGAGTGGTAACGTCGGCGCAGTTCCTACTCGATTCCGAGGCGAACCTTGGCGAGATCATGAAATCCATGATCGGCATGGGCTCGAGCGGTGGCACGCGGGGAATGGAAAACATGCCGGGCATGTCAAAGCAAACCGAGCCGATGTCCGACATGAACGACAAGGGTGCCGACGTGCGTGGAATGAAGGACATGCCGGGGATGAAAATGCCGGGCAGCGCTCCCACGCAGAGGTAGCCAGTCATGCTCAAACGCATCATCGACTGGTCAGTCTCTCACAGGCTTCTCGTACTACTCGGCACTGCGGCGATAACGGTTGCCGGGATCTGGGCGATGTTCACCACACCGGTGGACGCAATTCCCGATCTTTCCGACGCACAGGTGATCGTGATGACGGAGTGGCCGGGCCAGCCGCCTCAAACGGTCGAAGATCAGGTGACGTATCCCCTCTCGACCGAAATGCTCAAGGTCCCCAACACGAAATTTGTGAGGGGCATGAGCCAGTTCGGCCTGTCGGCGATCTACATCGTGTTCGAAGACGGCACCGATTTGTACTGGGCACGATCGCGCGTTCTGGAATATCTGAACGGTGTTCGCGCGAAGCTTCCGCAGGGCGCGGAAACGATGATGGGGCCCGACGCCACGGGCGTAGGCTGGGTGATGCAATACATCGTGGCGGACACAACTGGCCGACTCAACCTCGCACAACTGCGCGGTTTGCAGGACTTCACGATTCGCCCCGCTCTCACCTCGGTGCCTGGCGTGGCCGAGATCGCATCGTTCGGCGGTTTCGAGAAGCAGTATCAGATCGAGGTGGATCCGGCGAAGCTGCTCGCCTTTGGCATTCCCCTCACGCAGGTAACGGCGGCCGTTGAGGGCTCAAACGAGGATGTCGGGGGTCGGGTGCTGGAGATGAGCGGCTCCGAGTATGTCGTACGTGGACGAGGCCGTTTTCAGAGCCTGGATGATATCCGCAATGTTGCTCTGGAAACTGGGCCGGGTGGCGTGCCGGTTACCGTCGGTGATGTGGCCAACGTACAGATCGGGCCGGAGATCCGGCGGGGCATTGCCGAGCTGAATGGGAAAGGGGAGGTCGTCACAGGGTGGGTGGTGATGCGATATGGCGAAAACCCGCTCGCCGTTATCGAAGGGGTTAAGGCAAAGATGGCTGACCTCGAGCGATCGCTGCCTCGTGGAGTCGTCTTCGTCGAGGGCTACGACCGCTCGGGTCTGATTGAAAAGGCAATCGATACGCTCAGGAGCAAGCTCATTGAAGAATCCGTCATCGTTGCCATCGTGACGGTGGTATTTCTGCTGCACGCATCGAGCGCTCTCGTCGCGATACTCACGCTGCCACTCGGCATTCTGATGGCGTTGCTGGCGATGCGGCTGCTCGGACTGGACGCCAACATCATGAGCCTCGGCGGCATTGCAATCGCCATCGGCGCGATGATCGACGCCGCTATCGTGATGGTGGAGAACCTGCACAAGCACATGGAGCGAAACGAGGCGGAGGAAAGCCCTCGCAAACATTGGGATCTGGTGGCCTACGCATCGAAGGAGGTTGGCCCGGCGTTGTTCGTTTCGCTCCTTATCATCACGATATCGTTCCTGCCCGTATTCGCTCTCGAAGCGCAGGAGGGCCGATTGTTCAAACCACTCGCATGGACCAAGACACTTGCGATGGCATCGGCAGCGCTGCTCTCGATCACACTCGTACCAGTGATGATGGGATTGTTCATCCGGAAAGGCGTGAAGCCGGAGGCAGCAAATCCGGTCAATCGTCTTCTGATCCGCATGTACCGCCCGGTCATAGAACTCGTATTGAGGCACCGGTGGCCAACGATCATCTCCGCATTGGTGGTGATGGTGGTGACATTCATTCCCTGGTCGAGACTTGGCAGCGAGTTCATGCCGCCGTTGAACGAGGGATCGATCATGGATATGCCATCACTGTTCCCCGGCGTGGGCACGGCTGAGGCAAAAAAGATTCTGCAGCAACGCGACGCTCAACTAGCGAGCATTCACGAAGTTCAGACCGTGATGGGAAAGATCGGTCGCGCAGAGTCGGCGACGGACATGGCGCCGATGTCGATGATCGAAACCATTGCGATACTGAAGGACAAAAAAGACTGGCGAGCGGGAGTGACGTACGATTCAATCGTCAGTGAAGCCAACAGCAAGGTGCGAACGCCCGGTGTGGGAAATATGTGGAGCATGCCGATCAAGAACCGGCTCGACATGCTTGCAACCGGAATCAAGACTCCGGTGGGTATTAAGATTTTTGGTCGCAGCCTCGATACGCTCGATGCGATCGGGAAAAAGATTGAAGGGATTCTGCCGGCCGTGCAGGGGACCAATACCGTTTTTTCCGAGCGCGCTGTGGGTGGCAAGTATCTCGATGTCACCATCGACCGTGCAGCCGCCGCCCGGTATGGAATGACGGCCGGAGATGTACAGATGGCACTCGCGACCGCGGTTGGGGGGATGGAAGCCGGGCAGGTAATTGAAGGCCGCGAGCGCTATTCGGTGATGGTGCGGTATCAGCGTGAGCTGCGCGACAACCCGGAGATGATAGCGGGCATTCTCGTCGCCGCTCCATCTGGCGCTCAGATACCACTCGGCGAGCTCGCGAAGATCGAGGTGCAACGAGGATCGACACTGATCAAATCGGAGGATGCGCTGCTCAACAATATTGTCTACGTCGATGTCCAGAACCGCGACGTGGGCAGTTATGTCGAGGAAGCCAGAGTGCTCCTCGGACAACGACTGGCGCTGCCGCCGGGATATCGCATCGAATGGTCGGGGCAGTTCGAGGCCATGGAACGGGCGGGCAAGAAGCTGAGAGTGATCGTTCCCATCACGCTCGCACTGATATTCATGCTGCTCTACTTCAATTTCCGGAGTGTCACCGAGAGCGCGATCGTGATGCTTTCGCTTCCGTTCTCCCTCGTGGGCGGCGTATGGCTGATGTGGCTGCTGGACTACAACATGAGTGTGGCGGTGGCGATCGGCTTCATTGCTCTCGCGGGGGTAGCAGCGGAGACCGGGGTGATCATGCTCATCTATCTTGACCAGGCATACCGGGAGCGGGGCGAGGCCGGTCTGCTGCGAAATCGGACCGACGTCGATGCGGCGGTCGAGCACGGTGCGGTCGAGCGCGTGCGCCCCAAGATGATGACGGTGATGGCGATCATGGCGGGGCTGGTGCCGATTTTGTGGAGTCAGGGAACGGGGGCGGATGTGATGAAGCGGATTGCGGCGCCGATGGTAGGTGGAATGGTCTCGAGTACGGTGCTGACGCTGGTGGTGATTCCAGCGATTTACTCGTTGTGGAAGGAGCGGAGCCTTGCGGCAAAAAACTCCATTGCCATTGACGGGCTTTACGGTGTATAAAATGCCAGTTACGGTTAGATAGCGATTTGTGCACCCCGAATTCAGGCGCCGGCTTGACGGTTCGTAGGCGCGACGCCACTCTGGGCCACACCCCCGGCGGCCAAACCGGTCGCGAAGCCCGCGGCGAATCTGCGACCTTCGAGGTTGGTGTCGCTGCGTTGTTCTGCTGATTACCGCGGTCCCCGCCGGCAATGGAAATGGCTGATGTGACAGCCTCTCCATCAACCAATCGTTCGGCACAGTTGCCGCAACCAATCCTGGTTTAATTGACAACGAGCGCTGAGCCCGAAACGAGGCTCGTCCGCCTCGCCGCGGGCCGTTGGGGCCTGCTCATACTGATGGTGTTCGCTCTTCTCGAGGCCACGATATTGCCCGCGCCGACGGAAGCGCTGCTCATTGCGATGATCCTTGCCAGCCCTCGCCGGGCGTGGTTGCTGGCGGGCTTAGCCACGGCCGCATCGGTCGTCGGAGGCCTGTTCGGCTACTGGCTCGGCTCGGCTTTCTACGCGACGCTCGTGGAGCCGATGTTTGACTCCTATGGATTGCTATCGCGTATCGAGTTCGTACAGCGCGTATATCTCCGGAACTACATGCTTGCGCTGCTGACATCCGGTTACACCCCGGTTCCCTACATGCTCTACACGGCAATGGCCGGGGCCTCCGGTCTTCCGCTTCCTGGATTTATCGTGGGTTCGCTAGTCGGACGGGCGCTGAAATATCTGCCTATCGCGCTCCTTGCGCGCTTTTTTGGCCCTTCCGTGCGACAGATTCTTGGCCGATACGGCTGGATCCCCGTTGCAATTGTGCTGGGTGCTGGAACGCTGCTCTATTTTCTCACGAGGTGACTTCGCTCCAGCACGTTTATCACGCGTGCAGAGAAGTCGCATCGCAGGAACTCCATCGCCCGCAGCCGCATCACGAGAGAATGATACGGAGGCGGGCGTCGCAACGTGAGGTGTGCCTTTACGCAGCATAAAGCTCTCTTTTGCGCAGCATAAAATGCAGTCAGGCGTGGTGACCCGTCAATAGTCGGGAAGGAGAAACGGGATTACCATTAACGGGCTTTACGGTGTATAAAAGTCGAGCTACGCTTAGATAGCGATTTGTGCACCCCGAATTCAGGAGCCGGCTTGACGGTTCGTAGGCGCGATGCCACCCCGGGCCACACCCCCGGGCTGCAGGACACAGTGAGACTTTCGGCAAAAGGCCTCGCCAAGGTACTCGGCGACCTCGAAGCCCGTGTCTTGCGCGCGGTGTGGGAGCTCGATTGCCCGTCGACGTCCCGTGAAGTCCACACCCGCGTGTTTCGCCATCACAAGGTCGAGCTGCTGACGGTGATTACAGTACTGAACAAACTGGTGAACAAGGGAATTCTCAGCCGGGCGAAACAGGACGATCTGCTTCACTACTCGGCGCGCTTCGCTGAGGACGAGTTCATGGCGATGGCATCCAGGAGAGTCGTCGAAGGTATTCTGTCGCTTGGCGCCGAGGCTGTGTCTGCGTCGCTGGTGGATGTGCTGGCCGAGCGGGATCCGGAGCAGCTCGCCGAGTTGGGACGCCTCGTCAGGCGCAGGCTGAAAGCGGAGGGGAAGCTGTGATTCCCGAGGGAGCAGGCTATCGCTCGGCGCGGCTCGCCATGCGGGAGCGGTCCCATCGACGCACTACAGTTCTGGCAATCGCCGCCCTCATCCTGCTGAGCACCCTGCCGGTGTTTGGACATCATCTGCCGCTCGCCAGCACGGAGATTCTTGCGAGCATGCAGCATCTCGGCGCCTTTTGCATGACGGCGTTAAGGCATGTTCTGGCACCAGTACACTGGTCGGTCCATCTGGCTCTTGGGGCCGGCGCGGCCTACGCAACGTGGGACAGGTGGCGCGCGTCGTCGCGGCTCAGCGCCGCGATGACGCCGCTGGATTCTGCAATGCCAATCCCGGGCAGTCCTGTCTGGCGGGCAGCGATCGCCGCGGGGCTGAACCCGCGCCTCGTTCGGATTGTTCACGGGCTCCCTAACCCCGCGTTTACCGCTGGAATGGTCCGCCCGCGAGTTTACGTAGCGGAGGATCTTCCGCTTCGTCTTACGGCAGGTGAGTTGGAGTGCGTGCTCTCGCACGAGGCGGCGCATGTGTCACGGCGCGATCCTTTGAGGCTGTCGATTTACCGGTTTCTCGGCTACACCTTCTTCTGGATTCCGGCGTTGCGTCGCCTTGCGGAGGACATGGGTGACGAAGCGGAAATAGTTGCGGACGATCGCGCGGCAGCGGGGCGTCCACTCGTCCTTGCATCGGCAATCCTGCGCCTGGCGGAGTCGCCGCCAACCCGCTGTGCCAAGGGGACGACAGGTTTCTGCAACTCGGACCTTCTCGATAGGAGGATCCGCCGTCTGGCGGGCGAGGAGGCTGCGGTGACGACACATGTGACTCGACTATCGGTAGCGTGGGCCGGAACGGCGCTGGCGCTGGTTCTTCTTTCGGGCGCGGTTGCCGGCGGACCGGGTAAATCGCCATTCGCGTTGACGTCCGCCGAGCATTGCGAGCATGGCGGAGATTCGCCGCTGTCTCACTTGTTTTGCGGCGGGTGTTTGTTGTCGAATCCGTCAGATCACTGCCGCCACGCGATGTGAAACATCCGGCACCAATCAGTGTATGTTACGTGCACACATTTTATGCACAATAAAGCAGGACCGGCACTGGTGCCGGTCTCAACACTTTCTTACGAAATATCCATGACTCCAACCGCCGGCGCGGCACCCATCCGCCTCTCACTGGGGATTGTCGCGGCAATCCTGCTGAGCGCCCCGCTCCTTGGCGCCCAGACCGACTATTACAACACCGATGCCGGACGCCCGGTACAGATTGAGGACGCGTACGCTACGGAGCGTTACGCATTTGAGCTGAAGCTCGCGCCCCTGCGGCTCGAACGCGGTATCGGCGGTGTATACAACTTTGGGGTCGAGCCCGAAATCGCATATGGAATCCTGCCGCGCACGCACATTGAAATCGGGCTTCCGCTGGCGTACAACGACCTGGGCGGCGGACAGAGCAGGTCGGGCATCGCGGGAGTCGAGCTTTCGGCATTCCATAATCTCAATGCCGAGACGCAAACGCTGCCGGCGCTCGGATTACGGGCTGACGTTCTGCTGCCGGTGGGACCGCTTGGTCCGGACCGGACATACACATCGCTCAAGGGCATCGCCACCAGGACATTGAGTATCGCGCGGTTCCATGTGAACGGTCAGTACACTTTCGGATCTTCGGACGAAGACATACTGACATCGCCTGTTCCTGATGGAACTGCCGAGGCTGCTGGCGCCGTGGAGGTCAGCCGCTGGCTGGTCGGAGCTGCGGTGGACAAGACATTTCCGATACGGGCGATGCTCGTCACCGCCGATTTCTTCGTTCGCCAGCCGATCTCCGACGCAGAAGATGTCGACTACAACATCGGCACCGGAATCCGGTATCAGGTCAATCCGAAATTCAACATCGATGGCGGCCTCGGCCGCCGAATTAACGGCCCTGATCAAGGCTGGTTCGTGACCTTCGGCACGGCGTACGCGTTCGCGATTCGCTCGTTTTTTCCTGGCGGGGATCGCTGACAGGCGCCCGCCGGCCCTGATCGTGAAAAATTTACTGAGAACAACAATGAAGAACCAACAAGAGAACTCGAAGATGGGAAACACGCGCCGGTGGTTTGGCGTTGTCGCCGCCGCCTCCGCGTTTGCGGCAGTGGGTGCTACGCCGGCTTCGGCGCAGTGGTCGACCACCTATGAGCAGTTCTACCTCCCCGGATCATTCAACTGGGCATTCCGCGAGGGATACCCCGCAGCTGACCGGCTTTTCAATGCGTTCGACTACGGACATGCGATTCTCTACGAGAAGCTTTACACAAAGCCGACCGCGCCAGCCTCGCTGCTGGAGAACAAGGAATACGATTTCATCACTGGCAAGCTGCTTATAAATCCGCCTCATGTGCCGCTCGAGGAAGCGGCGATTGAGGTTGCCTACGCGAAGCTGGCCCCCGAAGCGAAGATGATGTTCGACTGGGCTCACCTTCTTCATCGGCAGATCTACGATGTGTGGGCAGACGAGCGCATGGCGCTTCCGCAGAAAGACGCGAAGATCGCCGAGCTGATTCGCTACTACAAGAAGCGTCCAGAGCTCGCGTTCAGCTCGGTACCGAAAACGATGGAGCTGATGGAAGGGCAGTACTACTCGACCGCGTTCCGCGACAAGTACCCGAAGTTCAATGGCCTGATATGGGCGTATCACTGGCTGCAGGTGGGCCTGTACGAGCCGCTGGTAACGGGGAAGACGCAGGCAGAGCGCCAGACCGGAGTGTTGGCCGCAGTCGCGCGATTCCGCCAGATGCTGGAATCTCCGCCGAGCGGGATGCCGCGAATCATGCCGATGACGGCCGCCGTTGCCCCCGCGTTTGCGGCACGGTATCCGGAAGCGTCGATCATTTTCGACAATCTTCACTCGATGCACGACGTCGTGTCAGACGTCCTCGCGTCGCCAAAGGTGCCGATGAACCGGAAGCGCACTGAGATCCTCAAAGCGGCGGCCCTTTACAGGGACAACACGTCGTTTGCCATGACGAGGGCCGAGTGGCTCGAGATGACGAACATGATGGGCGTGAACAACATGGGCGGCGCAGCGGTCAACTTTCTCGCCGAGCTGCCGACGCCAACCGTTGCGCGCGGTGCGGTACACATGGCGGGAATGAACCATGGGGCGACCGGCGGAATGGCGGCCGGGGGAAAGATGGCCGGCATGGACCATTCGAAAATGGCGATGCCCGCCGCTGGCGGAAAAACTCAAGGGGCAAAAGCTGATGGCATGGCGGGTATGGATCATTCAAAAACGAACATGGCAGGGATGGATCATTCCGCAATGCCTGCAAACGGGTCGGGGGATCCGATGATGAAGCTGCACATGGAGATGCTGGCCGATCCAGTGATCATGAAGCGAGTGATGGCGGACCCGGGAATGCGTCGCATGATGAATGACGCGATGAAAGCGATGCCCGCCGAGCACCAGATGATGATGCGGAAGTCGAAGCCGGCTGCGGCGTCGTCCCGATCGAGCACGTTGAGGAAACCTTCGGCCGTCAGGAAGCCGGCGACCGCGAAGGCTGCGGCAGGGAGACCAGCGGCCAAACCGGTCGCGAAGCCCGCGGCGAAGAAGACCGCAGCAAAAAAGCCCGCACCGAAAAAGGATCCGATGGCGGGAATGGATCACTCGAAGATGAAGATGTAAATGGGTCGTGTTCTGGCGGCAATCGTTACCGTGTGCATGTTGCTGGCTCCATCCGCCGCGCATGCACATGGCGCATTGAAGAGCTCGGCGCCGGCGAAGAACACCAAACTCACGGCGGTGCCGAAAGAGATTGCTCTCGTTTTCAACGAGCCGGTCGAGCTTGTTTTCACCCGAGTGGAGCTTGCCGGACCGGACGGCAAGGTCTCGCTGGCCGGGTTGGTGTTCGCGGGCAGCGATAAGCGCGCGGTGAAAGCCGGTATCGAAGGGCCGCTAGTGGCCGGTCCGTACACAGTAACGTGGCAAATGGCAGGCGCGGATGGCCATCCGATTCGCGGGAACTTCGCGTTCTCAGTCGAGGCTGGAGCGTCGGGCTTGGGCACGGTTTCTTCAGCGCCGGGCGGCGGGGATTCAGCGGTGCAGGCTGCGGCTGGCACTGCCGGCTCCGGCGGTGCGCCAGGCGAGGGAACCGCGCGGGTACATCACGACGCTCAGACATTCCCCGATGCGGGCGGATTCAACGCGGAATCGCCGCTTTACGTTGTCATCCGATGGCTCCAGTTCGGCGCGATCCTCATCATGACGGGAGCGGTCGCATTCCACGTGTTCGTTCTCGGATTGATAAGGAAGAAGCACGGTCCGGATGTGCCGATGCTGCTTCCCGCCAGTCAGCGTGCGGCACTGGTCGGTCTATATGCAGCGCTTTTTCTTGCGATGGTCGCGGTAGTCAGACTGCTGGCGCAGTCGTATGCGATGCATGCCCCGGGTACCGGCTTCGCGCCCGCTCTGATGTGGTCGATGATCGGTCTCACAACCTGGGGTTGGGGTTGGCTGCTGCAGGTTGTGGCGACGGTCGTTGCGATAACCGGATTCGTCCTGGCGCGGAGAAAGCGGGCTGAAGGATGGATAATTGCGGCGGTTGGTGCAGTACTTGGCTCGTTCGCGCCCGCCCTCTCGGGACATGCTGCTGCCGCACCAGCACTGCGCCCGCTCGCCATCATGGCCGACGGCATTCACATCATCGGCGCGTCGGGCTGGCTCGGCAGCCTGTTGGTGCTTCTCGTGGCGGGAATTCCGGCGGCGATGGCGCTCGACAAGGATGACCGGGGGCAAGCCGTTGCTCGACTTGTGAATGCGTTCAGCCCGACAGCCCTGGTGTTTGCCGGCCTCACCGCGTCCACGGGCGTGTTTGCAGCCTGGTTGCATCTCGAAAGCATTTCGGCGCTCTGGCAGACCGATTACGGAACGATGCTGTTCAGAAAGCTTGTAATTCTTTCAATCGTCGCCGGCATTGGAGCCTGGAATTTCCGGTATGTGAAACCGCGGCTGGGTGAGCTCGAAGGGGTGAAGAAAATCAAACGTTCCGCGACCTTCGAAGTTGGTGTCGCCTCGGTTGTTCTGCTCATCACCGCGATCCTGGTTGCGACCCCGCCAGCGATGGACCAAGCGGGAATGGTGATCGAGTCAACGACAAACGATGCGCTCGCGGTGCCTTGACGAGAACCGATTCCGACGCTTCCCAATTGCCGGTGCTGGGAGTATTGCTCTTCTTCGTGCCACCCATGTTCACAACGGAGTTTCCAAATTGCTGATCGACCGCTCGCGACACCGTGGACGCCATTTCGCGCTTGCCGTTGTTGCCGCCGTATTGGTGTTCACAAGCGCATCGTGGCTTTCCGCGCACGACTTTTTCCTCGTACCAGGCGCCTTCTCGTTCTCAGAGCGTGGCGATGTTGAAGTAATGGCGCAAACCAGCTCACGGTTTCCGTCAAGCGTGGCGCCCATCGCGTTAGCGCGCGTTGCGCGCGCGGTGATCATCGGCGCGAACGGCGAAACATCAGTTACCGACCTGTCACACCGCGGCACGTCTCTCGTCCTCAAGACCAGGCCCGACGCTCCCGGACAGCGAATAGTCGCTGTGACGCTCATTCCACGTTCGGCGCGTCAGACCGGCGAGGCATTTCTACGATGGCTCGAACTCGAGGGAGCGGCGGATGCCGCCGGCAAGATCCGTCAGGGTGGCAAGTTGCCTCTCGCTGACAGCATCACCCGAACAGACGTGAAGCATGCCAAGACGCTGATTGACATCGGGAGCAGCGGTCCGCGCGTCTTCAGGCGGAGCAGCGGTCAAACGATCGAATTCATTCCTCAGCGGGATCCGTCAACCGTTTCCGCGGGCGATACGTTGACTGTGCGAGCGATGTTCAAGGGTCGGCCGCTGCCTGCTCTATCAGCGCATGCCACGCCCGAATCAGTTGCAGATACCGCAGTGAAGGCGGAGGCTGACCTGCATTTGAAGTCTGACGCCAAGGGGATGATAAGAATCCCGGTCGCGAAAGGCGGACTCTGGTATATCCGCGCCATTCACGTCACTCAATCGGCGCCGGCGGCGTGGGAAACCCACTGGGTGTCGCTTGTGTTCCGCGCACGTCAGCGTTGACAAAACCGGCCCCGGCTACATTCGCATTTCCATGCCGGCTGCGTCACGCGGCATGGATGCATTACCCCTCATTGCGAGATCTCCGCCCAGAGCCGCTATCAGCAGACCGCCCGCAAGAGCGAGGAGGGTAAGCAGGCTCATCGCCACCCGCTGCGGGCGCGAGCTGGCGATTGTTCCAGGCAACTGATGGATTGTCTCCGGCAATTCGGGATTTGTCCGCGCCGGAGTGCCGTGCGCCATCTCATGTCCCGGCTGCATCGCGCTGTCCCCCGGCATCGCGTGCCCGGATGGCAGCGCACTCTGTTGCTGCGTCTCGCCAGTCTCCGCGCTCACTGAATGCCCGCCATCGCCAAGTGCCAGCACTGTGCCCATGCCGTGTTTCAGGCCGACCGCGACGAGCCAGTAATTGACAGGGTATGCGCACGCGAAACCCACCATCGTAGCGAGCGACATGACACCCCAGAATCGAAGCGATGCAGGGTGCATCGAGGTCATGTCGCGACTCATCAACACGACCATCACAGGGATCATGCCGGCCATTACAGCGTTCATCGAAAGCCACTCGGGCAGGAACGATTTCCTTACTGCAGCGACGTACGACCCGCCGAGCATCTGCTTCATGAACAGCGCCTGAAAAATCAGCAGCCCGAAAGCGAATCCAGAAACGTACTCGGCAATGATGTCATGCCACATCACCAGACCGAGCGCCATCGTGACGGCTGCCGCCGCGATGATTCCCGTCGCATCCCCGGCTACGCAGTGGACCGTAGATCCGACCGCCTGCTTCCAGAGCGAATTGACGAACTGCGCATGTTCCCTGGGTACAGGTGGTTTGCACGACAGGACGTACACGCAGGCGCCGACAGGCCCGGTGAAGAGGGTGATGAGCAGAAATCCCCACTTCATGACCCTCATCTCGGGGTTTGTGGTGAAGGCGTCCCAGGCTACGTAGATCACTGACAGCGCAGTCAGCGCGAACCAGATCACCAATGCGAGGTCGAGCAACGCTGCCTGGTTCACCCGCAGGCCGGACGGCGACGCGGCGCCAGCGCCACCGTGGTCAGGCCGCGGCGCTCGCCATTCTTGCGCACGACTCGGTACACCGGTCGCAAACGTCTGCACACGCCTTCATCGCAACTTTCGCGGCAATCGCCGCAGAGGTCGATGCACTCTGCATGCCCTGCATCATGCCGTCGTGACCGGATTCGTGGTGCGAAGTGTGTGACATCCTTGTAGCCTCTCTGGTTGGAGACGGGCAGACGTTCGCTCGCGTTAACTGCCAATTTCAGCGGCAAGTTTTACGCCGCATAAAAGATCTGACTCGTTCAACTCGGACGGCAGTGGGCGGGGGCAGCGCCGGTCTTCAAGGGTGCCCGCCCCGATCGGTGGCATTCAGCGGCAAAACGGGGCACCGCTACTCACGAAACCGCTCGATGGGATTCCCTCCTTGCGGCCTCGGGCATAGTTTGCGCAGATGCCCAGAGCCATGCTGCGCGTCGCGGCAATACTCAGTCTCGCCGGAATACTCCTCGTACCGGCGAACGCGGTTGCTCATGGGCATGCGCATCACGAACTCGCTCACGGTGCTTCCCAGTTTCAGGACGATGGCGCGTCTGGCATCCCTGAGATAACGGAAGCGGAGCATCCGGCCGGCCATCCGCATCCGGTCGCGAGTCCGCTGGTTGCACAGCGGCTCCAGACGACACCACCGGCTGCGCGATCGGTCGCGGTCACAGTCGAGTGGGCGACGCGGCTTCTTGAGGTATCCGCCACGCGTTTTTCCCTCCAGGCCCGTCCGCCACCCGGCCGCGTTGCCCCCAACGATTCCAGGCCGCGCTCTCCTCCTCCCGACGCCTGAAGCCGCCCGCGAACCACTCGTGCCCGTTGACTGGCGCCGCGTGATGTTCGCCGGGACGTTGTAGATCGGCTCGCTGTAACACGCCCGAAAGGGCTGATGCCAGAGCCGAATATTCTTAAAACACATAAACTCAGCCGGGACCGGCTCAATTCACTCTCGCGGTGAATTGCGTCGTCCGGCAACAACAATCCGACTATGCACTCGCTCCACAATGCATTTGTGGTTGCCATCACTCGCCTCGGCGCGGCGGCAATTCTGCTGCATGGCGTTCCGGTATTTGCGCACGCGCAGATCGCGCCCCCGGTTGCCACCCCGCCTCTCACTCTCGCTGAAGCAGTTGCGACAGCCGTTCGCGCAAGCCCGGATATCGTGGCAGCCCGCGAAGCCGCTGCCGCTGCCCGCGGACGCGAGCGCCAGGCAGGCGCGCGAGCCAATCCATCCGTGTCGTACAGCCGTGAACAGACGGGCAGTGGGTCAACCGCGAACTCGCAGAATATTCTGGAGATCGAACAGCCCCTCGAGATCGGCGGACTGCGCGGCGGAAGATCAGAAGCTGCGCGACTCCGGCGTGAGGCGGCCGAGGCGAGAGTCAGAGTCGCCGAATACCAGGTGGCGTATGAGGTGACGGTTGCGTTCGCAAACACAATCGCCGCCGAGCGGCGCGCGGTGCTGGCATCGCAGGTGGGAGAGTCGTTCGCAGAGGCGGAGAGGGTTGCTTCCAGGCGGCTCGCCGCAGGCGATGTATCCGGCTTCACCGCCCGCCGAATCCGCCTCGAAGCAAACCGGTACTCGATACTTCGCGCGGAGTCTCTGCTCGCGAGCCGCACCGCCAGACTCGCGCTCTCGGCGCTGCTGCCGCGTGACACGGATCGATCGCGCCCGCTCGAATTGAATCTGCCCGCGATCCGGGCCGCTTTCGCGGCAATGCCGGCCCATTCTCTTGAATCGATTGCACTCGGCCGCCGCGCCGATATTGTCGCTCTGGCCCTAGAGGGGCGTGCCGTCGCTGCCGACGCGACCATCGCCCGCCGTGAACGAACCCCGATACCGGTACTTGCGGCCGGGGTCAAACGCGAATCGGTCGGCAACGCCTCCTCGCAGGGCGGAATTGTCGCCGCATTACGATTGCCGTTGCCGCTCTGGGACAGGCGGCGCGGAGCGGTCGACGCCGCCGATGCAGAAACCCGTCGCGCGGCCGCCGAGCTCATATCGGCGAACCGCCGCGTGCAGCGTGAAGTCGCCGAAACCGCTGATGCTCTGCGGACAGCGGAGCAGCAGCTGGAGAGGCTGACTCCGCAAGTCAGTGCTGACGCCAGCGCAACACTTCGCGCGGCGCAGGCCGCATACGCCGAAGGCGAAATCTCTCTGCTCGAATGGCTCGACGCAGCGCGAGCATTTCAGGAAGTCGAATCAGGATTCGCCAACCTTCAGTCCGAATATCTCGTACGCGCCGCGGCGCTCGCGCGAGCCGTCGGAACGACATTGATCCAGGATGCAAGATGAAAACGATATCGTTATTACCCAGCAGAAAGAACGGAACTCACCGTCTGGCACTGGGTCTCCTTGTCGCGATTCTCTCGGCGTGCAAATCGGACGGCGAACCAGCCACTGCGCCCGAGCCCGCCGGTGGCGCAATCACCATCTGGACTGACTCGACCGAGCTCTTCATGGAGCACCCGGCGCTGATCGTCGGCGCGCCCGACAAGTTCGCGGTGCACCTGACGGACATTACGGATTTCGCGCCGCTTCGGTCGGGCAGGATCACGCTCCGATTCCGGCCGCGCGCGGGCGGAGAGCCGGTAGTAGTTGTCCAGGATACGCCACGGGCGCCAGGAATTTATGGACCATCACCCGAATTCACGCGCGCCGGTATCTATGATCTAACATTGATAGTTCAGAGCCCGCAGGCGCGCGACAGCATTACCGTGCCGGGCCTGCAGGTATACGCCAGCGCGGAGCAGGCACCGAAGGAAGAAGCCGGCGAGGAAAGCGGGATACCGTTCCTCAAGGAACAGCAATGGAAAACCGTTGGCTTCAGAACGGAATTCGCGAAACGCGGAAACGTGGTCGAGTCATTCGAAGTGTCGGGACAGATCATTCCGGCCGCGGGGAGAGTAGCCGATGTTGCCGCCCCCATCGGTGGCCTGATCGACGCGAGCAGTGTCGCACGATCTCCGGCTCCCGGGCAGCAGGTGCGCCGCGGTGAGACGATAGCCTTGCTCGCACCGTCGCTTGGCGAAGGGGGCGCATCATATGCAGAGGCACGAGCGCGACTGCGGGAAGCGCAGGATGAGTACGATCGATCGCGTCGTCTGCTTGCTGTCGAAGCGGTTCCGGAACGAAGAGTACGCGAAGCACAGATCCGCCTTCAGGCTGCACGCGAGTCGCTAGCAGGCCTCGGCGGGGGCGCGCTTACCGCTGGCAAGGTCGCGATCAGAGCTCCGATCAGCGGAGTCATCACTGCGCGAAGCATTACACCGGGAAGCCGGGTAGACGCCGGGGCACTGCTCTTTACGGTTGTGGATCCAGCGCTCGTCTGGCTCAAAGCGAACGTTCCGGCAGCGCAGGCACCTTCTGTCGGCCAGGCTTCCGTCGGGACGTTTCAGCCGGAAGGCTCCCCCAGGATTTATCGCGCCCAGCGGATGGTCTCGACGGGCAGTGTGATCGATTCGCTCTCCCGCACGGTGCCGGTGATCTACGAGATCGCGAATGGCGACGGGTCGATAAGAGTGGGCGCCAATGCGCGGGTCATGGTGGGCACGGGTAAAACAGTGGCTGGAGTAACCGTTCCGAAGTCCGCGATTCTTGACGAGAACGGGCGCCCGGTTGCCTATGTGCAGCCCGATGGCGAGAGTTTCGAGAAACGCGAGTTGACGCTGGGAGGCAGTGAAGGGGAGAACGTTCTTGTTTTATCCGGTATAAAAGAAGGAGAGCGCGTGGTCACTGGCGCGCCATATCAGGTGAAACTGGCATCGCTTTCTACATCCGTGCCGGCGCACGGACACGAGCACTGAGTCAACGCGATGCTCAACAACCTTATCGCGTGGGCGCTCCGCAATCGTGTGATCGTCCTGGCTGCCGCGGCGCTGATGCTCGCGGCAGGCGCATGGACCGCTTACCGCATGCCGGTGGATGTATTTCCCGATCTCACCGCGCCTACAGTGACCGTGATAACGGAAGCTCACGGAATGGCGCCCGAAGAAGTCGAGTCGCTGGTTTCGTTTCCAATCGAGACGGCGGTAAATGGTTCTACCGGGGTCAGGCGCGTCCGGTCATCGACGGCCCAGGGGATATCCGTGGTGTGGGTCGAGTTCGACTGGGGAATGGAGATCTTCAGAGCCCGTCAGGTCGTAGCCGAGAAGCTTCAGACCGTGGCTGCGTCACTTCCAGCCGGTGTGTCGCCCCCCGTTCTCGCTCCCGTGTCGTCGGTGATGGGCGAGATCATGATGATCGGGCTCACCGGAACCCAGTCGTCGCAGGAACTGAGAACCGTCGCTGACTGGACTATTCGTCGCCGGCTTCTGGCAGTCCCGGGTGTCGCACAGGTAATCCCGATTGGCGGCGAAGTAAAGCAGTATCAGGTAATCGCCGATCCCGCTCGCATGGCGTCCGCGGGGGTGAGCCTTGAAGACGTGATGCGCGCCGCAGAAGGCTCGAATGAGAATTCGTCGGGCGGCGTGTACATGGACAAGGGACAGGAGTATGTGATCCGCGGCATTGGCCGCGTCGAGGGCGCCGGAGACATCGCGGCAACCGTGGTCGCGATGCGCGGCGGTGTGCCGGTGACGCTGGCGCAGGTGGCTGACGTTCGGACAGGAGCGGCTCCGAAGTACGGAGATGGATCAGTCAACGCCAAGCCGGCAATTGTGCTCGCGATACAGAAGCAGCCGGGCGCCAACACGCTCGAGCTCACGAAGCGCATCGAGAGCGAGCTGGCCGAGATCCAGCGCACTCTGCCGCGGGGAATGAAAGTGGAAGCCGAGCTTTTCCAGCAGGCTGACTTCATCACCGTCGCTGTCGCGAACGTGATAAAGGCCCTTCGCGACGGCGCAATCTTCGTTGTCATCATCCTCTTTCTGTTTCTGTGGAATCTGCGGGCAACGGCGATCTCTATAGTCGCGATTCCCCTCTCGCTTGTAGTCGCGATCTTCGCGATGAAGCTTCTCGACATCACTATCAACACGATGACGCTTGGCGGAATGGCGATCGCCATTGGCGCGCTCGTGGACGACGCGATCATTGACGTGGAGAACGTCTTCCGGCGCCTCAAGGAGAACCATCATCTGCCAGAGGCAGAACGGCGCGGATCGCTTGCGGTCGTGTACGACGCGTCGCGCGAGATTCGCTCGTCGATCGTCAATGCCACGCTGATCATCATCGTCGTGTTCCTTCCTCTCTTCTTCCTCGGCGGCGTGGAAGGGCGGCTGCTGCGCCCGCTCGGCTTCGCCTACGTCGTTTCAATCCTCGCGTCGCTGCTCGTCGCGGTAACGGTGACGCCGGTGCTCTGCAGCTATCTCTTGCCAAACGCGAAGGCGGTGCAGACAGAACAGGAAAGCCGCCTCGTGCAGTGGCTCAAGCGCCAATACGCGGGAATTCTCGCCGCAGTACTTGAGCACCCCAAACGCGTTCTTGCCGGTGCGGCGGCTACCCTGGTAATGGCGCTAGCTATGGTTCCGCTACTCGGATCAGCATTTCTTCCCGAGTTCAACGAAGGCGCACTCACCGTGAGCGTGGTGACGGTTCCGGGCACTTCACTCGAAGAGTCGAATGGCATTGGCAAGCGGGTGGAGCAGATCCTCCTCGCTAACGCCGCGGTGAAGAACACCGACCGGAGGCAGGGCCGCGCCGAGCTCGACGAGCACGCGCAGGGCGTAAACGCCGCGGAAATCGATGTGACGCTCCGGAAGGATTTCGAGAAGGAAGCGCTTTTCGAGGAGCTTCGAAACGAATTCGCGGCGATCCCGGGAACCAACGTCACCATTGGACAACCGATTGGACATCGGATCGACCACATGCTATCGGGCACGCGGGCTAATATCGCAGTGAAGGTATTCGGCCCCGATCTATATGAGCTGAGGCAGGTGGGTACGCAGGTACGGGACGCAATGCAGTCAGTGCCGGGCGTCGCCGATCTGCAGCTCGAGCAGCAGATGGATGTCCCGCAACTTCGCATTCAGGCTGACCGCGGCGCTCTCGCGCGTTACGGAATGACCGTCGGTGGGCTTGGGGATGCTATCGACGTTGCCTTCAATGGCGAGGTAGTCTCGCAGGTGCTGGAGGAAGGGAGAAGTGTTGATCTGGTGGTGCGCTTTCCGGAATCGCTGAGGTCCAATGCCGACGCGATCGGCGGTGTCATGTTCGATACTCCAACCGGGCAGCGCGTTCCCCTTTCGCAGCTTGCGCAGATTGTGACAGACAGAGGACCGAACACGGTGTCGCGCGAAAACGTGCAACGCAAAATCGTTGTGCAGGCAAATGTCGCCGGCCGCGACCTTGGCAGCACGGTTGCCGACATCCAGGCGGCAATCAATGAACGTGTGTCCTTGCCTTCGGGCTACCACGTCGAGTACGGTGGGCAGTTCGAGGCACAGGCCGAATCCACCCGCACACTTGCGGCGTTATCGCTGATTTCGATAGCGGCGATTTTTCTGATACTGTACGCCGAATTTCGATCGGCGCGAACAGCAACCCTGGTGATGGCCAATCTGCCCCTTGCCCTCGTTGGCGGGGTGATAGCCATCATGCTTACGGGGCGCGTCGTCAGCATCGCATCGCTCGTGGGGTTCGTAACCCTGTTCGGCATTGCCACCAGGAATGGAATTCTCCTCGTGTCGCATTACCGGCAGCTTCTTGGCGAAGGGCTTCCGTTTCGCGAAGCCGTTGAGCGAGGCTCGCTCGAGCGTATCTCGCCGATTCTCATGACGGCGCTGACGGCAGGGCTCGCGCTCATTCCTCTTGCCCTTGGCGGCGGAGAGCCGGGGAACGAGCTGCAGACGCCGATGGCAATCGTGATTCTCGGTGGCCTTCTTACCGCAACGGCGTTGAACATGCTGGTTCTGCCGGCGCTTTACTGGATGTTCGGTGGCAGAACTGTCGAGGTGCGTGAGGAAGTGGCCATCAGGCCCCCGCCGGGAACCGTGCCATCAGCACAGATGTCGTCATGATGACCCTCATGACAGCGGGTCGGTGGTTCGAGCTCGGCCGCATCGCAGCCGTTGGTATCGTGATCATGCTGTTCAGGTTCGCTGGAGTGCCGCTTTGGCTCCTTCTTGCAGCGGTAGCGTTCGGCCTCTACCCGCTGGCAAAAAAGGGCGTCGAGGATCTGATCAACGAGCACAAAATCGGCACCGAAGTGTTCGTGACCATCGCGACCTCGATTGCGATGCTCGGCCGGGAGTACATCGCCGGGGCTGTACTCATGGTCATCATTCTGATCGCGGAGTTCATCGCCGAGCTCAACACCGAACGTGCGCGCGCATCGATCAAAGCGCTTATCGGCAGCGTGCCACAAACTGCGCTCGTGCGGCGTGACGCGGGCAACGTCACTATCCCCGTTGCGGAGGTACAGGCGGGCGATTTGGTGATCGTACGCGCTGGTGAAAAGATTCCAGTCGATGGCGTCGTTCGTGGCGGTACTGCTTCGGTAAACCAGGCCCCGATTACAGGGGAGAGCGTGCCGCAGGAAAAGAATGACGGGTCACAGGTGTTCGCCGGAACAGTGGTGGAACTTGGCGCGCTCGACATCGAAACAGTAAAGATTGGTGGCGACACCATGTTTGCTCGCATCGTGGCGCTCGTTGAAACAGCGGAAGAATCACAGGCGCCGGTGCAGCGTCTGGCCGATCGCGTGGCCGCCTGGCTTATCCCTGTCGTTCTCGTTTTTCTGCTCGGTGTATGGTTCGTTACCCACGACCTCAGGATGATCATCACTCTCCTCATTTTTACGTCTCCCGCGGAGCTCGGTCTGGCGACACCGCTCGTGGTAATTGCTGCGATCGCGCGGGCCGCGAAGGCTGGCATTCTGCTGAAAGGCGGCGTTTATCTGGAGCAGTTGGCGAAGGTGCGAATCATCGCGTTCGACAAGACAGGCACCCTTACCATTGGCCGTCCGGAGGTTTCGCGCATTGAGCTGCTCGATGCGGCTACAACTGAGGCCGAGCTTCTGTCACTGGCCGCCGCTGCCGAGCGCCGCTCGAGCCATCCGCTTGCGAAAGCCGTCGTTGAGCGCGCGGAGGCAGCCGGGGTCGATATTCCAGAGCCATCGGAATTCGACGTTGTAACGGGGCGGGGAGTGAGTGCGACAATCGGAAGCCGCAGGGTTCTCGCCGGAAACGCTGCGTTCATGATTGACAACGGGTTGGTACCTCCAGCGCTGAGTGATGGCGATGCCCTGAGCGTTGTCATCGTTGCGGCGGATGACAAGGTGCTGGGAGTACTGCATCTGGCGGATCCCATTCGGCCCGATGCGAAAGCCGCGCTGATGCGGCTGAAGGCGAGCGGAATCGAACGGATAGTCATGCTTTCGGGTGACAACGCGGCAACTGCCACGCGTATTGCCTCGGAGCTGGGCATTGATCACGTGGAGGCCGACCTGCTGCCGGACGACAAGGTCCGCGTGATTCGCGATCTGCAGAAGAACGGCGCGCTCGTGGCGATGGTTGGCGACGGAATAAACGACGCGCCCGCTCTCGCGGCGGCGGACGTGGGAATCGCCATGGGGGTAGCCGGTACGCAGGCGGCGATCGAGGCGGCGGACATCGCGCTTATGACTGACGACATCAACAAGATCGCCGATGCGCGGGCACTCGCGCGCCGGG
>JBBJNV010000025.1 GCA_037721215.1 Gemmatimonadaceae bacterium | reverse complement strand
GAGCAACGCATCGCCGGTGGGTAGAGCTCGCCCGGACAAGCCGGGCAGCGCCGATGCAAACCGCGGAACAAGACGAATGAGAACTCTTTCTTTTGACCCCTTACAGAAGGGGACATTTCTAATGGCGTAAGAACGAGGACATTTCTAATGGTGGTTGACAGTCGTCAAAACGCCTATTGCGATCCGTTTCCCATCGCCCTACCATGTGGGTGGCAAAGGCCCTTGTTGGAGCGCAGCCTTCGTGACCGGTCCCAACCGCGCGGTCTAGGGGCCCGCACTCAGTTGTCGGTCACGCGAATCATTCACGCACCATTCGGAAGCACGATGCTCAGTTTCCACGCGAAAATGTTTCGAGCCGCAGGAGCGTCACCGCGCGTTCTCGCCATGGTCACGCTGGCGGGGATTTTGTTCCTTGGCGGCTGCAACAAGGACCAACCGACTGTGCCTCTCGCGCGGGTCGGGGGTGAACGCGCCGTAACTGGTGTCCTTCAAAGCATTCCGGCGCTGAAACCCGGCGATGCGGCAGCGGCTGATTCGATCGCCAAGGCGTTAGCCCTTACGCTCGCAGACGGGGCAATTCGGCGCCAGCTCTTCGAGGATCTTCGCGACAGTCCCTTTCCGCAGCACCGGATACATCTCGCGAGCTACCTGAGCGGTCCGCGTGGGGAGGTGCTCGCGCGATCGGTCGCTACCCGTGCAGGGATTTCTGTAGCCCAAGCGGTGGCGTTAGCCAGTACGCGAGGCGGGTTTCAGCTGATCATGCCCAGAGCCGTCGACCGGATGAACTGGACAGGGACCGAAGATATTGCCATAAAGGGGCTTCCGCGTACGCTCCGCGAGAGGCGCGAGAAGCTGCGCACGAATCCAGCCGTCGAGATAGCGCACACTATACAAGGAGTGCAACTTCCGCACGGCATCCTCACCAACTCCGACTATCCCTTTCTGGAGATAACTCCAGCCGACATCGACTTCGGGCCTACCCCGGAGGTGACCCGTCACGCGGCAACGCGAAAGGCCCGACCAACCATCAGCACCCCCGAGGAGGAGATCGCGCTCTTCCGACAACGGGGTGACAGCTCGTTGCGCGCTTCAGGGAGCTCCGGTACGATGATGGCGAGCGCGTGCGACGATCCCACGGTAATTGTGGAATGCGAAGGCGAGACAAGCGGCGGCGGAGGGAGTGGCCCGAGGCCGATGGGTGTGACACTCCCGAGCGGCAAGACCTACACTACGTGTTTCCAACCGGGCGGATTCGACCAACTTAGCGACGGTGACCAAGATGGGGTGGACGATGCCTGCGAGTACGAGTTGGCATTTGCGTTCAGGCCTCAGACTGTGCTGATGACTCATGACTGCGATTGGCTGCGGCAACCGCACTTTGCCGTTCGACAGAACTACTCCCCGTACTTTGGCGGCGTGATCGTCATCTTTTACGCAATCTCGTACCACTATGATTGCGGCCCGCCTTTCGCTTGCCCCGACGCCATCGCGAACTGCCGGCCACACAACGGCGACTCCGAATGGATCGTCCTTGAGGTGGGCCCCTCGGCAATCGGTGTAGCGGGCCCGTGGTCCCTCAAGTACGGAACTCTGTCATCACATTGGGGAACCGCGAACGATCAGACGGCCGGATACGAGGCGTCGGACCTGGAAGATGCACAGGGTTCGCCTGGGTTTGGTGCACCCAGGATCTGGGTGTCGGAGGACAAGCACGGAAATTACAGGACGCGAAACTCGTGCAACGGCAGTGGTTTTTCGATATCGATTCGTGTGACTTTCCCCAGGACTATTACCACACGCTGCACTTCAGTGCCATTCAGAATCTGGGGCAAGGTGGACCGGGGCGGGAATTCATCGGTTCGTACCCCGCCAATCCTGTTTACGACAGGATTTCATCCAACGGCAACGCCGAGTATTTCTGGACGGATGTGGAGAAATTTTGTGGCTGGAATTACTACAGTTCCTATCCATGTGCGGGAGCATACTTCGAAAGTCTCCGCGCGTTTGGTTTTGGCGAGTAATTTTGCGCGGTTTCGAGACGTACTCGCCTGCGCAATGCGAGGGGCGAGTGGCCCGCAGACCTCGATCGCTTAATGCGTAACATTTGGGCTCTATCTGCGGCACTGGCCCTCGGCGCTTGCCTGACGTCACCATTTGCCCCGGATCTTTCCTCGGTTGCCGGACACTACGACCTTGAACTGGTCAATGGCGCCCCGCTGCCGGTGCCGCTTGCCGGCGGAGCTTGCCCTTTAGGCATCGTAGAGGGTGACATATCGCTCGCCCCCAAAATCATAAATCGCCGTCCGCTATACACCGTCGCCGTCTACACCCGCTACCTCTGCGAAACGTCACGACTACCACCGCTCGACTCCAGCAGCATTGTCTCTGACTTCGGAGGCTGGTCTCTCGACGGAGATCGCGTTGAGTTTCGATCGGAGAAGGGATTCGACACGTACAGAGTCCGCCCGGTACAGCCCACGCCCAGTGGAACGCTCGGGCCGGTACTCATCCTGACGTTTAACGCCCGCACCTATTCATTTCGGCGCACGCGTCCGGACAGGTGAAGGCGGAAATAGTTTCAAGCGCTCTGCTCCTTTGAAGCCTGTTTGCTGCGTCGCCCGACGCTTGCGCATCCTTGCGAACGAAGGCAATGTAGTCGGTAGGTATTGGGCACCTCACGACTTCCTCAACGGCAGTCGTGAGGCCTCCCGCTGTACGGTCAAATTATCCCTCTGGCCGCCCCGGCAACAATTGCTCCAGCGCGAGCCGCGTCTTGGGCAAGAGCCGGTTTTCGTCGAAATATCGCGTGACGATGGTCATTGCCTGCTCACTCGTCGCAATGTTCAGATACCTGAGCAGGTACCGCACATCATCAAGGTCGTGAAATTCCGCGCCGAGTCGCAGTGCGGCGCACTTCATCGCGAGAAGATACTCGGGCCGAGCGACGAAAACGCGCAGATGCGCAAGCTCCAGGAAAGGGTCGAACTCTCCGTGTGGGCTGAGGTAGCCCTTCACTGAATCGTTGAGCCATGTAGCCGGCACGCCCGCAGCAATCGCCACGTGCGCGGCCGCTTCGCGCACTACCTTAGCGGGCCGGAACAGCGCATCAACATCATGCGTCGCGTCACGGGCGTTGAACGCCAGACACATAACCGCGCCGCCGACGAGGAGGAGCTCGCCTACTGTCGATTGAGCCGCGAGCTTGCCGTCGAGCATCTCGAAAAGGCGATGCATGTCCGCTCGTGTGAGGCGGATTGAGTCGCTGGCCATCACACGCGGTCGCCGATGCTCGAATCGACGAACAGGTTCCGCCGCTTGAAGGGAACGGGCGCGGCCAACAGGAGGTGTGAGCGAAGCGCTTTGAGTTCGCTGGCAAAGTACGGTTCGGCGAGAGGCGTCACTTCGCGTACCCATTGAGGTGGAGCTGCCCGTTTCCGGGAGCATGCCTGTTCGACCATTGCAGCCACGTAGTTCTGGAGCAATTGCGAGAGGCCGGCCAGGTCGGCGTACCGCAGCGACTCGGCGATCTGCGTCGTCAGGAGATCGCTGAGGAAATCGTTAAGCGCCGCCAGGCCCAGGCGTGAGTCCGGATTGTCTCGGAGGGCGCGCAGGAGGTTTTCGAATCTTGCGCTTTCAGAGGGAAGGGAGCGTGACAGGATGTAGCTCGAAAGGTCCTGGTTCGCGCGCTTCGCCAGCCGCCGCAGTGCCGTCTTCTGCCCTGCCGTGACGCGAATCTGAATCTGCTGGCTCTTGATGCCCATCCAGGGATTGTGGCGTATTGGCCGGAGTTTGTCAATACACGTGTCATGACAGCGCCGCCAGGCCAGGAGACGCCTTTACGTCCCCCGCGGCGCACCCGCAGTCAAGGTCAATCACCTCTGCGACTCCCCCTCCTGTCCGGCAACCCCGCATCGAGCGCCATCCGCGCCTCGTGCGGCACGATCGGCAACCTGAACTCCGTCTGCCTGTTCCATCCCAGCGACTGCGCCCTCACGTTCACGGTCGCGGAATAGGCATCGGCGGGATCGCCGAAGGGATCCTTCTTCCAGAGATACCCGCCCAGAGTGAGACGCGAGGTGATCCGCAAACTTGCCATGGAAGTGTGAGTAGTAAGGGCGACAAACGCTCCACCGCCTTCGCGGGCAGCGCGAGAGAGCCGCACCATCTCAGGTCCGGCCGGCTCCGCACCAGCAAGTACCACCAGCGCAAATCCACCGCATCTCAGCAGCTCCTCGCTGCACCTGAGAGAGTTCCTTCGGTTTGACGGACGAACGAGCACCGGCCCCTCCTCCCAGAACTGGCCGGCAATGGTACCGAGTCCATCAATCCATGCGGCCCGCTCCCCGGCTCTGACGGTGGTGTGACAGGCGGCGCGCAGAATTGCGGTCGCCCCGCCCTGAGGCATCCATACCGAGAGCCGCCCCCGGGGCAGTCCCCCACCTGGGAGAATCGCATCAAGCCCCCGAATCCCCGTCGCGACTGGATCGGCAGTGTGATGCGTAAGCGGCGTCGCATCGGGAAAGCGTTGCTCGAGAAGCGAGCGAAGGTCGACAAGCGAGGCGGCTGAGGTCATGGGCGCTGACGTAGTTTATCCCGAACAAACCCCGAAGACAAGAGATGTGTGTGAAGTGAATAATTCGGCCGGCGTAACACCGGTGGTAACTGGCCACCATCCGGCGTTTGGCGCGCTGTCATCGAACGCATGGAAGGTGCCTGGCTACCCGCCACATCGATCACCATTTCAGGCAGTTCGGAATCTGATCCGCACAAACGCATCGGCGTGATCTCTCCCGCCGAAACAGTCACATCCTGTAGGGAATTCTTATTGAGGGGTGCCGCGGCGGAAAATCACGAGTGTTGCGGGTCACAAGGATCGTTCCCAGCCGGTACGCCGTGGCCCAGATAATTGCGTCGGGAAGTCTGAGATTGTTCTCGCGCCGGATTGCAACTGCCCGTTCAGCAACACCTTCGTCCACGGGATAAACCGAGAATCGCCGAAGGAACTCCCTGATGCTCGATTCCTCGTCCGCGTCAGCGACCCCGACGAGAACTTCCATCCACGTCACAAGGCTGATAAAGGGCTCGTCGATCGAACCAATTTCTGTCTTCGCTTTCTTCGAGCCGTTCAAGTAGTCGATGAGAATGTTCGTGTCGAAGACCGCTCTCACCCGCGCCACTCGTTGCGAATGGAGTCCTCATGCGCCAACGGATCGACAGGCTTCGATTTCCAGACGCCAAACGCAGCGTCAGTGCGCGGTGTCGTGCGTCGAGCGAGGTACTCTGTCAGCGCCCAGCGCACCGCTTCGGCACGTGATATCGCATGCCGCTCAGCTTCTTCGTCCAGGCGGCTAAGAATATGTTCTGGAATCTCGATGATCGTTCGCATAATGTCATCATATAACGTTATCATTCATCAAGCAATGCCGACAAGCTGGCCCTCCCTCCATCATGTCCACCATATCCGCGCGGCCACGAGCACCAGAAAGAGCGAGAACGCGCGTTTGAGCTGCACCGGAGAAAGCTCATGAGCCAGCCGGGCACCAATCCAGACACCAACCACCAGGCCAAGGGCGATCCATAGCGCTGCGCTGATGTCGAGATTTCCTTTCCTGTAATATTCCCACACGCCGAGAATACCTACTGGCAGCAGCAATGCGGCGAGCGAGGTCCCCGTTGCGGCGATTGGGGCCATGCCGGCAATCAAAATCAGAGCAGGGACTATAACGACTCCGCCGCCAACGCCGAAAACTCCAGAGAGAATGCCGGCGAAAAATCCGATTGCGAGAAAAATCAGCGTCACAAGCGACTCCTGCACTGGTTGACCGGACGATGGATACCGCGATGCATCCCCATCATAATCACTTTTCGAGGACTCTGAATTCATGGCGAATCAATCCCCTTTTTTTATCGGCCTGCGCACCGTCATCTACGCCGCCCCCGACATCACCCGGGCGAAACAATGGTACCAGGACGCCCTCGGCATCCAGCCCTATTTCGATGAGCCGTACTACGTTGGATTCAACGTCGGCGGCTTCGAGTTGGGGCTCGATCCCAACGCGGGTACGGGCGGTGCGGGAGGGGCTACGGCCTACTGGGCAGTGAACAATGCCGACGAAGCTCTCGAACGCCTGCTGAGCTCGGGCGCAACGATGTCAAATCCAGTGAGCGACGTGGGGGGCGGGATACGCGTGGCAACCGTAATGGATCCGTTCGGCAACCGGCTCGGTATAATCGAGAATCCTCACTTTGACGCGACCACCTCAAAATGATTTCAGTGCCTCGTGACGACCGGCGTCCGCTGACAGAGCCTGTGCCGGACGGTGCGGTGAGCTGGCGGATTCTCGCTCGAGGAATTGCTGGAATTCATATCGCCTATGTGCTCTTCGTGATTGCCGGCAGCCTGCTGGTCCTGATATCACCGGCGTTGATGTGGATTCACCTGGCGGCAGTGGCGTGGGCGTTCGCAACCATGACGTTCAACCTGGGCTGCCCGCTCACACCATGGGAAAAACAATCGTGGCTTCGCGGCGGCCGGGTACCATACGACGAGGGATTTTTGCAACACCACATCCTTCGCTCCCGCTTCGACCCCGCCCACAGCCGGCGAAATCACATCGTGCTCGGCGCACTGGTACTGCTGATCAACCTCCTTGTATACGCGCTGATTTTCAGCGAGCGTTGACACAGCGACTCCAGATGCGTGCGGCACGTAAATGACGACGACCCGTTTTTGCAGGTGGTCAGCAGATTGCGGATGACATGGCTGATATGATTCCAACAATGTGCAAACTCGTTGTGGTCGCGGTGCTCACGCTCTGGACAGGCTCCGCTGGCTGTCGGCGCGAACCTGCACCGACGGTCGAGAACGGCGCCGCGGGTGCTACTCCGATTCCTGCGGCGGCGGCGCCGTCCCTCCCCGCGGCTGCATTCCCGAAACCGGATCGTCCCGTCGCCTCCATCGTGTCAGCGACATGGGACAACGAAGACGCGCGCGATCGCGTCGGAGAAGCAGATACTGTGATGGCTCTGCTTGGAATCAGCACCGGTATGGGCATCGCAGACATCGGCGCGGGTAGTGGCTACTACACCGTGCGGCTCTCGCCTCGCGTCGGCACTGCCGGGCGAGTGTTTGCGGAAGACATCATGCCCAATTATGTGAGAGATCTCACAAAGCGGATCGAGAAAGAGAAACTCGCGAACGTGCGAGTCATACTGGGCTCGTCCGACAATCCGCGGCTGCCGCCGGCATCGGTGGATCGCGCCTTGTTTGTGCATATGTACCATGAGATCGACCAGCCATACGCACTGTTGTACAATCTCCATCCCTCATTGAAGCCCGGTGCGAGCGTCGGAATCGTCGATGTCGATCGTCCGACTTCGTCGCACGGTACTCCACCGGCTCAGCTCAAGTGCGAAATGGCCGCTGCCGGTTACGATCAGACGGCTTTCCACACGCTGGCGGTTGGCTATCTCGCGGTGTTCAAACCTTTTAAGCAAAGTTCACCTGAAGAGGTTCGCGCTGCGATCGGGAGTTCCCGGTTTCGGCAGCGCCGCTGCTGATATGAGTAATCCAGTGTCCGGGAAGGTTCGTGACAACGCGGGGGTCGTTGCACCTCCGCCGCTGATCGTCGCAATTCCACTCATCGCCGGGTTGGCCGCGAACTGGATGCGGCCCCTTCCGATCTTCTCCGGAGCCACCGGCCTGTGGGCAGGAATCACGCTTGCCGTCGCGGGCCTGATTCTCATTGCCTGGGGAGTCGTCGAGTTCCGCCGCGCCCGTACGGCGGTTGTTCCCTACAGTCCGACGACCGCGATTGTCAGCAGCGGACCCTTCATGTTCACACGAAACCCGTTGTATGTCGGATTCGTTCTTATCTACGCAGGCGCATCACTGGTCGCGAACACATTCTGGCCGTTTTTCCTGCTGCCACTTGCAATCCTGGTGCTCCAGAGGGGCGTCATCGAGCGCGAGGAGAGCTATCTCGAGGGGAAATTCGGAGCCGCGTATATGGAATATAAGGCCCGTGTTCGGCGGTGGATTTAGCGAATAACAAGCTGAGCGGGTTGGATGCGCCGACGACGCCCTCCAGTGCCCGCGGGCTATGTGCTGAATCAGCTATCAGCTGTCCGTTAGCCGGCTGAACTGGTCGGCCAGCTCGGTGGAGCGCCGCCTCGAGAATTCCCCGAGGCACCGTACACGCGGCGGAGCCCAGAGCCGGCCCTCGCGGCCACGGCCTCGCCGGCGACACTCGGTGTCGCGATAAACCAGCCAGGAACGTTGCCCAACGCGTAACCGCTGAACCGAAGGCGGATCCTTGTCTCCATTGCCGACACCCTCCCGCCGGCGCATCTCGGTAATCAGTGCGCGATAGATGCGGTTCAGGCGCATGTCGGTAGACGCAAGGCTCGCACGGACACAGGTCTGTTGATCGGCAAGCGACGGCGAATTACACGCAGCGGTCCCGCTTCTCCGAACGGCTGGCGCCTCAGGCGCGTCAGCCGTTTCAGGCCGCTCAGACTCGGGAGCGGCGGGTGCGGGACGGGGATTATTCGGGACGGGAGGGCGCTCGGGAGCTTCAACCGCAACCCTGTCGGTGGTACGCGGGCTCGTCGCCGGCGTGCGCGCGGCGGGGGGAGGCAGCGAGAGCGCTGGTCGCGAAGCCGTCGGGCGACGGGTGGGCTCTGCCAGATCGGCGTCGACCAGTGCAGTGTCATCGGTAGGGGATTGGTCCCCTTCACCCGCTGGCCGATAGGCACCGATGGAATCCACGAGAAGTGTATCCCGGTTGGCGAGTGCCAGATCGGCCGCGAGTGCCGAGTCTGCGGCAATGTCGTCGGACGTTTTCGATGCACGGCCGCCGTCGCACGCTACAATCCCAAGCAGCGCGCACAGGGCCAGCGAAGCGAGGACTTTATTTGAACCAGATTGCGCGTGTTTCATCGTAAGCCTCGAAAAGGCAGATACTGCAAGGGACCGGCACCTGAGACGCTTGCGTACCCATGCTCATGAAGGTATTCAGGAAGGCTAATGATAATCTCCAGATCCTTCCGTGCAACGCGCCTGTCCATCATCTCCCTCGCGCTGGCGCTCGTTGCAGGTTGTGCGCCCGCTACTCCGCCAGGAACTCTTCCAGACAGCCGCACGGAAACGACTGTCTATCTTGTCCGGCACGCGGAGAAGGCTGCGGTGAAGGAAGCCAACAGCGATGTCGATCTGAGCACCGCGGGTTACGCGCGGGCTGATTCGCTTGCTGCCCAGCTTCGGGAAGCGGACATCGACGTCGTCATCACAACTCAACTCCGACGCACGCGTCTCACCGGGGGGCCGATTGCCGGGTTGCGCCGCATTACACCCATTACCGTGTCGGTGGGTTCATCTGTTCAGGCTCACGCGGAGAGCGTGGCGGTCGCGGTAAAGCGTCACCCGGGCTCGCGAATTCTCGTCGTCGGCCACAGCAACACAGTTGGTCCCATCATTGCGGCGCTTGGCGGAACCGATGTGGGCGACCTCTGCGACAACGAGTACTCGAACCTTTTCATTCTTACGCTGGCACCACCGTCACCGAGCCGTTTGCACACCGGCAGCTTCGGTGCGCGGGACGCCCCCGGCAATGGAACGTGCGTTCCGGTCCGGTCGAGATAATGTGGGAGGAGAGCTCGTCAGTTCACTAAAGCAAAATTCGCCTGCCCCACAACCCGCGGGCAGGCGAACTTGAAAAACACTGGAAGGCTGAGCTGCAACTCCAGGCTATCCTGCGAAGCTCTTAAAACCCGAGCTTCAACCCAGCGCTGAGCGCAACGTTGTGCGAGGTCTTCGGATCGTAGTCGATCGTCGTTGCCTCAGCAAAATCAAACTTTCCGATGTAGTCTTTCGCCGCGAGGCGCAGTCCGATATTCCGGCCGAGCGGCACATCGACGCCGATGCCCGCGTTGAAGGCGAGATTGGTGGCGCTCCGGCTGAAACCGGCAACATCGATGTCATACTTCATCGCTCCTGCTCCAAGCTGCAGAAAAGGAATGATGGAGCGCTCTGCGAAGCCTGCGGGCGCACTGAACTGCAATCCCGCGTCGTAGAGCAGAACGTTGCTCTTTCCAACGGATACATTGCCGAGCACGGGAATTCCCGCGCGCAGATCGGGTTCGGAGTACGCGACATTGCCCAGGATCGATATCGTCCTGCCGAGGGGGAAATTGATCTGCGCTCCGTAGATCGGCGCGCTGGCCGTCGTCAGGTTGGAATTGAGCGGCCCATCCGCCACCCCGTCGAATCGCATGTATCCTGCGTATGGAGAAATCGACATTGCGGGAGTGCCGAACCGCTGCGCATCCGCTGAGTTTGCGGTGAGCATCATGGCACTGACAATAGAGACAATACCGACAAATTTTCTGATCATAAGGAGACCCTCCGGGTCACTGAGTTGACGGGGCCTATCAAGGCACAAGGAAGGCCGGGGCGCGGAGAGGGTAACCTCGTGCTCACAAGTCATTGGCATCACGTGACTTGAATGCATAAGGGCGGCAGCGGCGGCGGGCTCGTTGTCACCTGCCCCGGACAGGCTTCTGTCCGGGGCGTCATCGAAGCGGGACACCCACCAGCCGAAGATCGAGCCGAGGAAATCACTCAGCTGAAAAATCAGTAGCGAAAGAATCACTCAGCCGAGGAAATCACCTCGGCGAGACAATCACTCACCTTAATGAATCACTGAGCTGACGGAATCCTCCGTCCGGGGAATCACTTGGCTGAGGGAATCACCAATCCAGGCGGATTCCCTCAGCCAAAAGCGATCACCCGCCCGACGTAATCGACGGATAAACCCCGGATTTCACCTCTCGCGACCCCGCCGCAACGCCCGCGGCGACACTGATGGCGAAAGCAATCGCAGTACCCAGTCCGACGATCGGCAACAGCCCCGTAACGACCATCGCCAGCAGGTAAGCACCGATGCCGGCGATAATCGGCGCAACTGGCTTATGCGCGCCGTCGACATACCGCAGTCTGTCGCGAACAAACCGCTTGGCGAAGCTGAAACCTGCGATCGCCGAGATGGTGGCGATGACGAATGCAATCAAGCTGAATATCATTGTGAGCCTCCGTATGGTTGATCTTACGTCGCCGGGGGGTGGAAGTTTCGCCCCGGAAGGGTAATCTCATCAAGGCACTCTTCGGAATTGCAAGCGATGACAGTTCAGACGCCCGGCACCTGCCAGGAATGTGGCGCGCCGTCAGTTCGGCGTATAGAAATAGACCGCGATATCCGTGCGTCGTCCACACTCCCGGCGGCGGTGTACTCGGACCCCGCGTTCTACGCGGTGCAGAAGGAGCGAGTATTCGCCCGGAGTTGGCAGTTTGCTGGCGATTCGGCGCGGGTAAAGGCACCCGGTCATGTGCTGCCATTCACGCTTCTCGACGGCTGTCTCGACGAGCCGCTGGTGCTCGCGTCTGACGAGAACGCGAAGCTCAGATGCCTTTCGAACGTGTGTACGCACCGCGGCGCCCTCGTCGTCGAGGGCGAGGGACATCTGAAAGGATTCCGCTGCAGATACCATGGCCGGCGGTTCGCTCTCGACGGGTCGTTTGTATCGATGCCGGAGTTCGACCAGACGGCAAATTTCCCCACGGTTTCCGACAACCTTCCCGAGCTGCCGCTAAATAGATGGGGTCCCATGCTTTTTACAGCGCTGTCGCCCGCCGTGAGCTTCAATGACTGGATGGCTCCTGTGAATGCACGCGCAGGCTGGATGCCGCTCGAACAGTTCCGGCGAGACGCGGCATCGTCGCATGACTATCTGATCAACGCCAACTGGGCGCTCTACTGCGACAACTACCTGGAAGAGTTCCACATTCCGTACGTGCACCAGAGCCTGTCAGCGCAGCTCGATTACAATGCCTATTACACTGAGACCTTTCCGCACGGCTCGCTTCAGATGGGGTTGGCTAAACCGGGCGAGCCGGTGTTCGATCTTCCGGCTGACCATCCCGACCACGGGCAGCGAGTTGCCGCGTTCTATTTCTGGCTGTTCCCGAACCTCATGCTCAATTTCTATCCGTGGGGGCTTTCCCTCAACGTGATTTCCCCACTCGGCACGGCACGAACCCGCGTTTCATTTGTATCATATGTGTGGAACGAGTCGCTCCGGGAGCAGGGAGTCGGCGCAGATCTCCACGTTGTCGAAATGGAAGACGAAGAGGTGGTCGAATCAGTGCAGCGCGGAGTCAGCTCCCGGCTCTACGACCGTGGGCGCTTTTCCGCGCGCCGGGAGGTCGGCACTCACCATTTTCACCACCTTCTGGCGCAATACATGAACGGTGATTCTCACAGCGACACGGCTGGCAACAGCGAACTTCAGAGGTAATTCAGGTATGGAAAGCAAGGCGACATTTGGTGCAGGTTGTTTCTGGGGTGTGGAAGCGGCATTCAGGCAGCTTCCAGGGGTTCTTTCGACGTCGGTTGGCTACCTCGGTGGCACGATGACGAACCCCACCTACCGGGATGTATGTTCCGGCCGGACTGGCCACGCCGAGGTGGTGCAGGTGACCTACGACTCGGAGAGCATTACGTACGACGACCTTCTCACCGTGTTCTGGGATAACCACAACCCCACCACGATGAACCGGCAGGGGCCCGACATCGGCACCCAATACCGCTCGGCGATTTTCTATCACGATGACGAGCAGAAGGCCACAGCAATTTCGTCGAAAGATGAACGCGACCGCAGCGGCCGCCTGGGGAAGCCGATCGTTACTGAAATCACGGCGGCGACGGAGTACTACGAAGCCGAGGACTACCACCAGCAGTACCTCGAGAAACGCGGAATGTCGAGCTGCCACATCGGCTGACGGTCGCGTGATGCGGCGGCGCGACTTTCTTCGTTCCACGGCAATCACCGGCGCGCTCGCTTTCGGCGGCGCGCCCTTCGCGCGTGCGGACGAGTCTCCGCCGGAAGTCGATGAGAATCGAAACACCCTCGCGTTCGACCTCGACGAAATGACTATTGCCGGCCTGCAGCGGGACATGACGACCGGCAAGCGCTCCGCGCGCTCGATCACGGAGCTGTACCTGGCGCGGATCGACGAGCTCGACCGCCGAGGCCCGGCGCTCCGCTACGTCATTGAATCGAACCCCGACGCCGTCGCGATTGCAGTAGCGCTCGACAACGAACGCCGGCAGGGCCGTGTCCGTGGACCGCTGCACGGCATTCCAATCCTGCTCAAGGACAACATCGACACAAAGGACCGGATGACCACCACCGCCGGATCCTATGCGCTCGAAGGTTCGATTCCTTTACGCGACGCATTTATTGCGCGACGGCTGCGAGACGCGGGCGCCATTCTCCTCGGCAAGGCGAATCTCAGTGAATGGGCGAATTTCCGCTCTACACATTCATCGAGTGGATGGAGCGCACGGGGTGGCCAGGCGAAGAATCCTTACGCGCTCGACCGCAATCCGTGCGGATCGAGCTCTGGCTCTGGCGGCGCCGTCTCGGCCAACTTCTGCGCTGTCGCCGTGGGCACCGAGACCGATGGATCAATCGTCTGCCCCGCTTCGGCAAACGGGATCGTCGGAATCAAACCGACCCTCGGGTTAGTAAGCCGCTCCGGGATTATCCCCATCGCGCACAGTCAGGATACAGCGGGCCCGATGGCGCGCACTGTCACCGATGCGGCAATCCTGCTGACTGCCCTCGCGGGGCAAGACAGCCGCGATGCAGCCATGCTCGAAAATCGCGGAAATGTGCGGATCGACTATACCCGCTCTCTCGACCCCAATGGATTGCGCGGCGCAAGGATCGGTGTCGCACGCGCGAAATTCTTTGGCTACAGCGACGCCGCCGACCGCATCGTGAACGGGGCCATCGAAGAGATGAAGCGGCGTGGTGCGGTGATCGTCGATCCGGCTGACATCCCGAACGCTGGCAAGTATGACGACACCGAATTCGAAGTGCTGCTCTACGAATTCAAGGCTGATCTGAATGCGTATCTGGCTTCACTTGGTCCGACCGCACGTGTTCGAACACTTGCCGACATCATTGTCTTCAACGAGCGCGACCGCGCGCGCGAAATGCCGTGGTTCGGGCAGGAAATCATGCTGATGGCGCAGGAGAAGGGCCCGCTCAGCACACGCAAATACCGGGATGCGCTGGCACGCAACCGGCGGATGTCTCGCGCCGATGGTCTGGATGCTATAATGAAGCGTCACCGGCTCGATGCGATCGTGGCCCCCACAAACTCTCCCGCGTGGACCACCGACCTTATCAACGGTGATCACTACCTCGGCTCGAGCTCCACTCCAGCCGCTGTTGCCGGGTATCCCAACATCACCGTTCCGGCGGGGTTTGCACACGGGCTACCGGTCGGCATTTCGTTCATGGGGCGCGCATACAGCGAGCCAACACTCATCAGAATTGCATTTGCATTCGAGCAAGCGACAAGACGCAGACAGCGACCCTTATTTGTGCCGACCCTTGATGCAGTAAGAGGTTGAACACGAACACAGCCACTCGTTCGCGGTTTTTACAACGTCATCCTTCCCGTGACTTTTCGCAGATTCGGCTGATCGGGCAGCGAATCTGCAACCGCGATGCCGATTTCAATCGACGCGGTCGCGGCCGGCGATGGCGCGTTACACACATGCATGGATCGGACGCCAGGCACCAGGAGAAAATCGTCGACCAGTTTTCCGTCAGGGAGTAACGCCTGGGCACGTACCCCCGCATGCGTGGGGACGACGTCATCTGCGGTGATTTCAGGGATGAGGCGCTGAAGGCTGCGGACAAATGCGGCCTTGCTGAACGACCTGATAATTTCACGGCGGCCCTCCGCATGATGGCGGCGGGCGAGACGCCAGAATCCGGGATACCTGAGGGTCTCGAGCGAATCGCGAAAGCTGAAGTCGCTTTTCAGATACCCTTCACGCATCAAGCCGGGTACGGCGTTCGGCCCCGCGTGCACGCTGCCGTCGATCATCTTCGTGAAATGCACGCCGAGGAAAGGGAAATCGGGATTGGGCACGGGGTAAATCAGCGTTCGCACGAGGTGACGGCGCTCGGGCCGCAGCTCGTAATACTCTCCGCGGAACGGGACAATGCGCGCGCCGGGATCTACACCAGCCATTCGCGCAATGCGGTCGCTGTGGAGACCGGTGCAGTTGATGAGGAAGCGGGCTTCGAACGTTCCGGCTGTCGTTTCGATTTGATGACTGCGTGAGTCGGCTCGCAGTGAAACGACCTCGCTGCTCAGGCGGAGCTCGCCGCCATTCTCTTCGACGATACGGGCGTATGCGCGAGCGACTGCGGCGAAGTCCACAATGCCCGTGGACGGAACCCGAATTCCCTTCAGGCAGCGCACATGAGGCTCGACCTTCGCGACTTCGTCGGGGCCCATGCGGTGCACTTCAACTCCGTTCTCGACTCCACGCTGGTAAAGCGTTTCGAGCAGCGCCAGCTCAGCTGGCTCGGTAGCGACAATGACTTTCCCACAGATCTCATGAGGGATGTCATTCGCCCTGCAGAACTCCACCATCGAGCGGTTGCCCTCGCGACAGAACCTGGCTTTGAAGCTGCCGGGGCGATAATACACACCCGAGTGAATCACACCGCTGTTGTGCCCCGTTTGATGCGCGGCCCAGCGGTTCTCCTTTTCGATCACCACGATTCGCGCAGTGGGAAACCGCTGGCCAAGCGCCATTGCTGTCGACAGACCGACAATCCCACCGCCGAGAACGGCGAAGTTGTACATCATGCGTCGTTCAGCGCGGTCTGCACGCGGTGCTCACCCGCTCCGTCGCCCGACGGCCCTGCTGGTGAAGTCAGACATCGCCAGCGCCCCGCTCGTCGCCGCTCTCGTCGCCAGGAGATCAACCCAGTTTTCGGTTCCTTCCCAGAGCACTCGTTTAAGCTGCGCCATTGCCTCGGGATTACTCGATCGAAGCATCTCCACCCGCTTCATGACGGCCGCATCGAGCGACTCGACATCGGGTTGTAACTCTGCGTACAATCCATGTCCGTGCGCCCAGGCTGCGTCCCGCCAGTCGGCGTCTATCGCCATCGCGCTGAATGCACCCATGCCAATTTTCTTCTCGATGCTGGGCCCGATGATGAACGGTCCAAGACCCACCGCGAGCTCGCTAAGTCTGATCGATGCGCCTTCAGCGGCAATCGCGTAGTCCGACGCTGCCACGATTCCAACGCCGCCGCCAACCGCTTTTCCATGCACTCGTGTCACGATGAAGCGCGGGCAGCGAATCATCGCGATGATCAGATTCGCAAATCCCATGAAGAACCGGCGACCATCCTCGGGCCCTGCGAGCGCCTGGAGCTCCGCGAACGACGCCCCGGCGCAGAAAGCACCGGTGCCTTCGCTTTGAAGCAATATCACTCGCGCATCCGGATCGTCGCCCGCAACACTAATTACCCGCGCCAGCTCGGCCAGTGTGACTCCCGGCATGGAGTTGCTCTTCGGATGCGAGAAAGTAATCGTCGCAACCCCATTTGTTGTTTCGGAGCTCACTCGGCCCGCTTCAACTGTCAGCTGTTGGTCAGTGTTCATGGTGTGCGTAAGGAAAGTCGTTGAGCAGAGCCTGGGAAAACGCGGAAACCCGATCCGTGGACAAGATAGCGGGGTAACTTTCAGCAGTCGGCTCCAATACGTTTAAATCCGCATCGCCAATTGCCGTCCTGCTTCGAGGAAATACCAATGAACCAGCAGTTACCCAGCCCCAGCGAGGAAGCACTCAATCGCGCCTTCGAGGCTCGCATTGACGCAGGCGAGACAATCGAACCGAAAGACTGGATGCCCGACCGCTACCGCACCCAGCTTATCCGGATGATGTCGCAGCACGCGCATTCCGAAATAGTCGGCATGCTGCCCGAGGGCAACTGGATTACCCGCGCGCCTTCGCTCAAACGGAAGATGTCGCTCATCGCCAAGGTGCAGGATGAAGCGGGTCATGGCCTCTATATCTACTGCGGCGCCGAGACGCTGGGAGTCGATCGTTCGGAGCTCGTCGATCAGCTTCTTTCGGGGAAAGCGAAGTATTCGAGCATCTTTAATTACCCGACGTTGTCGTGGGCTGACATGGGCGTGATCGGCTGGTTCGTGGACGGTGCGGCGATCGTGAATCAAACGGTGCTCGCCAAGGCCTCATATGGTCCGTACGCGAGGGCGATGATCCGGATTTGCAAGGAAGAGAATTTCCACAAGAAGCAGGGCTATGAGATCATTGCCACCCTTGCCCGTGGCACTCCGGCGCAGAAGGCGATGGCTCAGGACGCAGTGAACCGGTGGTGGTGGCCGTCGCTCCAGATGCTCGGGCCCAGCGATAAGGATTCGCCGAATACCGCCGAGTTGATCAAATGGCGCGTTAAGCGGAAGACGAACGACGAGTTGCGACAGCGGTTCATCGATCTAACCGTGCCGCAGGCAGAGGCTGTGGGGCTGACGCTCCCCGATCCCGATCTGAAATACAATCCCGAAACCGAGCATTACGATTTCGGCGCGATCGACTGGGACGAGTTTTGGGCGGTGGTTAAGGGTAACGGTCCGTGCAATCGCGAGCGGTTGCAGGCGCGGCGGGATGCGCACGAAAACGGGCGGTGGGTGCGTGAAGCCGCTGAGGCGTACGCGGCTAAGCACGAGCGTGCGGCGCAGGCGAGCGCGGCGTAGTCGGCGCTCATGGCAGAGGCGAGGGACGGTAAGGGAGAAACGCCGTTAATTGGCGTCGCTCCGGGCGAGTCGAATGCAGCGAATGGAGCGAGCCCGGTGTCCGACACTATCGCGCAGAGCGACCACGCTTCAGCGCCGAGCGGTGGAAGCCAGTGGCCGTTGTGGGAGGTTTTCACTCAGAAGACCGGCGGGGTTCCGCATGAGCACGCGGGGAGCGTGCATGCGTCGGACGCGGAGACGGCGCTGCAGAACGCGCGCGATGTGTATGCGAGGCGTGGTGGAGTGGTCAGTCTATGGGTAGTTCCGTCGAACGAGATAGTGGCGTCGAAGAGTGAAGACGCCGGCCCGTTGTTCGACCCGGGGGCGGACAAGATTTATCGTCATCCGCAGTTCTACAAGATTCCGCGCGGCCTGAAAGGATTTTGAGCGACTCGTTATTCGAGTACCTGCTGCGTCTCGCGGATGACCGGCTCGTGCTGGGACACCGGCTCTCCGAGTGGTGCGGGCATGGGCCGATCCTCGAGGAAGACATTGCGCTTGCAAATATCTCGCTCGACCTGATAGGCCAGGCGACGCTGATGCTGAAGCTCGCCGGCGAAGTCGAGGGCAAGGGGCGGGATGAGGATGCGCTGGCATACTTCCGCGAGGCGGTGGATTTCCGGAACCTGCAGCTTGTTGAGCTTCCGAACGGCGATTACGCGTACACGATCGTGCGGCAGTTCCTGTTCGATGCGTACAGTTATCATGTGCTCGAGCAGCTTCAGCAGAGCTCACACGCGGAGCTGGCGGGTATTGCCGCGAAGGGATTCAAGGAAGCGAGGTACCACGTGCGTCACAGCAGCGAGTGGATGTTGCGGATGGGCGACGGTACAGAGGAGAGTCATGCCCGCGCGCAGAAGGCGCTCGATGATATATGGCGATTCACACCTGAGATGTTCGGCGCGGATGCGATCGATGAAGAGATGCTCGCCGGCGGTGTCGGATCCGATCTTCGTGCAATCAAGCCAAAGTGGGATAGCGTTGTGACGGATGTCGTGACTCGCGCGACGCTCGCCGTCCCCGCCGACTCGGCAATGATTGGCGGCGGCCGCAAGGGACGTCACACCGAGTACCTCGGTCACATGTTGAGTGAGATGCAGATCGTGGCGAGATCGCATCCCGGTGCGGAGTGGTGATGAGGGGACGCGCAGGGGCGGAACGGTGATGCAGCGCACCGCGACGCGCGAGTCCATTATGGAGATTCTCACCGAGGTCAAGGATCCCGAGCTTCCGGTGATCGACATTGTCGAGCTTGGTATCGTGCGCGATGTCGTGTTCGACGAAAACGGCGTAAGGGTTGACGTGACGCCGACCTATTCGGGATGTCCGGCGATGGAGGTGATCGAGCGTGACATTGTCACGACGCTAAATGCGCATGGGTTCGGGGACGTGCGGGTGCGAACGACTTTCTTGCCGTCGTGGACTACGGATTGGCTGACCGATGCAACTAAACAAAAGTTGAAGGACTACGGGATTGCTCCGCCGGGTGCGGTTGAAGCATCGCGGGGGGGGATCGCCGAGCTGGTAACACTGCGGCGGGCGAGGCCGGCGGCCGAGTGTCCGTACTGCGGATCAGCGAATACCGAGGAGCGGAGTGAGTTCGGCTCGACCGCGTGCAAGGCGATTCATTTCTGTAATGGGTGTCACCAGCCGTTCGATCGGTTCAAAAGTTTGTAATTGGGGGGCCTCACCGCCCGGTCACCCGGCTTATCCAGGCGTCGCCGAAGTAGTCCTCCGTGAATACCACCGCGCGCTTGAGATCGTCGGAGACCGAGAGGCCGGTGATGGGGCGAGGCACGACACCCAGCCGCCGCTGCACGCCCGGAGCTGTGACGTGATAGAGAACCGCCGTCGACGCCGCCTCCCAGGCGAGAAAAAACATCGATCCGTCGGCGAGCACCCTGAAGCGGCCGTCGTCTACGAACTCTGTCGCCCAGGGAATTACGGCACCGTCAGTGAGCGAGATCTCGCTCAGGCGCATACTGTCGGAGGTTGCGACGTTCCATCCCTTGAGCGCTGCGCGGCCGCGCGGGGAGGCACTCACCTCCGTGATGACATCGTACCACGGGGGCTTCGGAACGGTACGCGTCTGCCCCGCTGCATGGATCTGGACGGTTTGTCCGCCATCCGGGATCCACATCCACCCTCCGCCGGGAAGGGGTTCAAAGTCCCAGGCAATGGAATCAACAGCGAACTCGTGCCGGCGCCTCCCGGTTTCAATATCCAGAAGCGACAGGCTGCGTCCAGTTCCGTCAAGCACCGATATCGCGAGGGTTGCCGGGTCCTCCCAGAAGGCGCGGTGGGTGCCCGCCGGAAGGCTCAGCGGAGACTCGGTCGCGCCCTCAAATAACCGAAGGGACCAGCGAAATTCTGTGGCGCCAGAAGTGGCAGGCACGGTACGCCAGAGCAGGGCCCGGCTACCGTCGGGTGAAAGGTGAGCCCAGATAGGAGTGGACGCGCGCGCGAGCCGGCGGCTGTCGGGAAACCGGCCAGCGAGCACATCCGACATTTCCAGTGCATAAACGCTGTGCTGGTACGCGCCGTCGTCCACCACCAGCGCGCCTCCGTCGGCGGTCACCGAGAAGCTTGTGAAACGGCCGGCGTAGACGGTATCGGTGCGCGAGCCCAGGCGGCCTGAGCTAGGATCGAGCGGGGTTCGCGTGATGGCTCTGACCGCTTCACCCGCGCCGCTCTGCCACAGCGCGATCGCGTCACGCGCGCCGCTCTGCCACAGCGCGTCGCCGCTCGTCCGGACGGGCCCTGAAGGTCCGGTGATGCGTCCAACCTCCCGGCCCTGCCGATCGATGATCCGCTGCTGCAGGAGCGATGACTTCACCAGCGACAGGATGATCCACTGCGTGCCGGGCACAGCCGCGATGCCAGCGGACCGCGACCCTTCTGTCTCAATACGTATGCTGTCGTGTACCGCGCCCGCCAGCGTCGTCACCCGAATCCACTGGACGCTGTCGATCCCCGTCGACGGCATTAGCAACAGCGAATCACCACCCGCAAAGAACGTCGCGCCGCCGCCGAAGCTGCCGCCCGTTCCCACCCAGCGGGGTTGACCTCCCAGCAGGGCAACGAGGTGGGTTCCCCACCGGCGGCCAATAGTCCCGGTTACTAGCAGGTGCCGCCGGTCGGGACTCCATTCTATGAAGTATGCCGACGCTGCGGCCTCCAGCACGCGCCGGCTTGCCGCCCCGCCGATGTCCTGCACGTCCACGGCGTAGGCGCAGGTGGTTTCCGTGCACTCCTTGGTGACGTATGCGAGCTGCTTGCCGTCGGGCGAGATCGACGGCGTCTGGATGCGGCCAGTGAAGGTGAGCTGGGTGCGGTCGCGCAGGCTCACTGCTGACGACCGGCTGGAGAACGAGCGGCCGCCCCAGATGCCCAATGCCGCGACGACGACGATAAGGGCAGCAGCGACCGCCGCCACAGTCCAACGCCGGTGGGCATTCGCGCTGACCGCCGGGTACGGCCGCGTGTCGGTGGGCGTGCTGCCGCCGGTGGGCGTCTGGACCAGCTCGAGCTGCGTCAGCAGCGCGCCGGCTGTCTGCCATCGGTCGGCGGCTTTTTTCTCGAGACAACGCATGATCGCGTCGGCCAGAGCCGCCGGTACACCCTGGCGTCGCGCCGTGACGTGCCGCGGAAGCTCGGTCACGTGCGCGGCCAGCACCTGCTGCGGCGTCACGCCAGTGAATGGCGGTTCGCCCGCCACCATCTCGTAGCCGACCACTCCGAGGGCGTAGACATCGGCGCGGTGATCCACATGAGGATCGGCAACTGCCTGCTCCGGCGCCATGTACGCCGGCGTGCCGAGCGCCACGCCAGCGGTGGTCACCCGGCTGCGGCCTGCGGCATCGCTCACCGCTTTCGCGACGCCGAAGTCAGTAACCAGTGCATGCCGGCCGCTGAGCAGGATGTTCTCCGGCTTGATGTCGCGGTGCACCACCCCGTGATCATGCGCGTGCGCCAGCGCATCGGCCACGTCGCGCATGATGCGAACCGCGTCCGGCACCGGCAGCTCGCCTTCACGCGCAAGCCGTTGTCGCAACGACTCGCCGGTGATGTACGGCATGACGTAATAAAGAGTCGCGCGTTCGGCGCCCACAGCGCCGGAATCGAGCAGCGGCACGATATGCGGATGCCCGAGGCGCGCCGCGATGCGGATTTCCTGAAAGAAGCGTTCGCTCCCGATGGAAGCCGACAGATCCGGGCGTAGCACTTTAACAGCGACCTGCCGCTCATGACGGAGGTCGGTCGCGAGATAAACGGTAGCCATGCCGCCCGCGCCGATTTCACGCTCGAGGCGGTATTGGCCGGCAAGGTCTTCGGATAGGCGATCGAAGGCCGAGGTCAGATCAACTCGCTGGTGAAGGTGGAGGAAAATGCGTGGATGGGCGGCGAGGGGCCAGTTAGGACCGAGGCTGTTCGTGGTCGGTCAGAACTGGTAGAAAACGCTCCCACGGGCCTGTAGCATCCCGATACTGCTTGGCCATCACGCGCGATATTTGCGCGATGTGCCCGAGATCGTGAACGACCCACGCCGCGAACAACTGACTGAGGATTACGCTGCCGAGCACGGGATGCAGGCCAGGAAGATCGAGATCTGCCTGTTGCAATTGCCACGACTGCACCAGCGCAAGATTCGCCGTGCGAAGCCTTGAAAACTCATCGAGGAGCGAGTCCAGCGACCGGCCTGCGTTCCGTTCGCGATGACGAAAGCGGTCGTAACGTTCGAAGGTTATGTCGGGGCCTTTTGCCAGAACAATCCGCGCGCGAGTAATCCAGTCGGTTTCTTCGCCGTCAATGAGGTGCCCGACGACGTCAAACGGGCTGAACGTATCGGCGCCTTCGTTTGGCAGCGTCCATCGTGTTTCAAGTCCGCTCAACAATGCGTGAAGGGCGGGGGGAGTACGCGCGAGCACTTCCAGTGAAGCATTGAGATCGAAGTTCATGTTTTCCTCTGGCGTTCACAGCCACCGCCACAAACGCATCGAATCGAAGTTCATGTTTCCCTTTAACGTCCGCCGCCACCGCCACCCCCTCCGCCGCCTCCTGACGACCCCCCGCCTCCCGACCCCGAGCTGCCGCCAGGCGGCGTCGACGCAGAGGATATCTGAGAACTTAGACTGGATCCGATTGCGTTGCTGAAATCGCCGAGGTTGGATATCGGTCCCCGACCACTGTACCATGTCATGCTGTTGGCGGTTGTAGCCGCTACCGCCTCACCCACGGCCTGTGTGAATTTGTCGGTCCAGGCGTCTTCAACTTCCAGGGCAACGGCAAATGGCAGCATGGTCTCGTAGCGCTTTGCATCGAGCGAAGGCTCATCCGGACCCCGCATCTGCGAAAGCTCGTCACGCTCGGCCACCTTCATGTACAGCTTGAGCCCCTCTATCTCGTCGAGCAGCTCCCTGCCCTCGGCGGTTGGAGCGCGCACGAGCCTCGCAAAGATGCTCACGCTGATCAGCATCAATACGACCGCCACTATTATTGCGGGAATCCCGTACCCGCCAGAGCCGATGAACGCAAGACCACCGGTCACAACCGCAATGACAATCGCGATCCCCACTTTTCCACCATTGACCTTGAAGTATCGGGGATCGAATTCGCCGCGCAACGATTTTGAATGCGCATCGCGCACCTTGGAGAGGATAGCGGCGTTCTTGTTCTTGAGAACTACACTCTCGCGGTCGGCGGAAAACAATTTCTGCAGCAATGCGAGCTGTGTCGGCTCCGGCGTGGGCGGCGATGCAGATGCTCCGCGATCGAGCCGCCACTCATCCTTAAGGAACTTCTCGTCGCGGTTGATTCCGATGTAGCCGGCGACCGCGAGAGCAAGTACATCCGCGCTGAAACAACGCATGTCGTAACCCATGCGCTGCATGAACCTCAGACCGGCCGGTGTTTGACCCGGCCGCGGCTCGTATCGAGCGATGACGATCCCCTTCCGCGGGTCGCGTCCGACGCGGCTCCATTCGCGCCACATGTACGCCAGTAACACCAGAAGGCCCGCGAACGCGACCAGCACCCCCCTGTTGTCGCGCAGGAATGACTGCGCTCGCTCCGCGTCACCTGGTGCGGAAACGATGCCTTTTGGAAAAGTCAGGACGACGGTAAATCCTTCGTTTGGCGGGAGCGGCGCAGTGAGACGGTATCGCGCCATACCGGGCGCCGCGACTTCGGCGACATAAGCACTTCCCCTTGCCCCCTGCGCTCCAGTGTAAGCTTCCGCGGTCACGCGCTCCACCGGAACCGCCTCGGGCAACCGGACTTCGACCGTGCCGCTATCGATCGGAAAGACCCAGCTGGTACCAATCGCGTTCCAGTAGAGCTCGTCGTGCTTCGCGAAAAAGCCAAGCTGCCGCGTGGTCCGGTACCGCAACGTATAGGTGTATTGGGCCGGGACGGTGAGGAAGTCATCGTTGCCGGTATTGATGCGCACTCCGTTACTCATCCGCTCGGTGAACCAGGGCTCCTGTTTTCCGTTTCGTTCGACGCCGATTACCTCGAGATCGACTTTGACCTGATTTCCGAAGCGATCACGGTACCGGGTGGGGAAATCACGATAAATGCCGCGCCGAATCTGTTGCCCCGCGGCAACCACTACGATCTTTTCAGTAACGTCGAGGCTGCCGTCACGCCTGATGTCGACACGGCTATCGTACGAAACAATGTGCTCCTGGCCGGCCAGCTGCATCACTGGCCACATAACGAGGAATGCCAGAATTCTTATCATGACAGCACCACTGGCACCGACGCGCGTTCGTCATCCCGGGCACTGAAGAACTCGGTTTCTGCGAATCCCCCAGCGCGTGCGATCAGAACCCCCGGAAACCGCTGAATCGCAGTGTTGTTGTCGCGCACGGCGCCGTTGTAAAAGCGTCGTGCATACTGGAGATGATCCTCGACCTCGACCAGGTCGCGCTGAAGCTGAAGAAAGTTTTCGTTCGCCTTGAGGTCGGGGTAAGCCTCCTTCAGCGCAAACAGCCGGGTCAGCGCCTGTTCGAGAGAAGACTCGACCTCGCCGAGTTTCGCGGGACTCGTCAGCGAAATGGCCTGCGCACGAAGCTCGGTTACCGCTGTAAGTACGCCACGCTCGTGTCCCGCGTACCCTTGCACTGCGGCCACCAGCTGAGGCACGAGATCGTGCCGGTGCTTCAGCTGAACGTCGATGTCGGCCCACGCGGTGCGTACCTGATTTCGGAGATGCACGAGACGATTGAACGCCACGACCGCCCATACTACCAGCACCAGCCCGATCAAGGTGACGACTACGCTCACACAGCCTCGCCCGAAATCGAAGAGCGGCGGAATGTGCGGATGTTTGTACCGCAGGGGAAGGCCGACACGGTTATCAGGGCTCGGTTGCTACTCATGGGTGTCACCTGTAGCGGGCCACGAAGCGACGGTCGATCAATTCCTTCCATCGCCACACACATTTCCCGCGAAGCGCGAACGCACCGCGCACCGCGACAGCGTCACGCTCGCCGGTGCCGATGAGTGCCAGCGCATGGCGTTGGGGCCGATACGCAGCGAGCGGCTTGCCAGCCAGCGCACGGCGCAGATTATCAGCCAGCACCGGTCCCTGCCGTACGGCATAAACCCCCGCTTTGGGCAGCGCGCAATTCGACATGCCAGCCACGTCGCCGGCAGCAAAAATGCGCTCATGAGAAACCGACCGCAGCGTGGCGTCGACGAGGACGAAGCCTCGCTCGTCGAGCGAAATGCCGGATGATGCAAGCCACGCCGGCGGTGCGACCCCTGTCGCCCATACCAGGTGGTCGAAGGGAATGCGCGCGCCATCAACGAGGCGGAGGACGCGCGGATCCACTGCCACGACCTCGCTGCCCGTGTGCACTTCAATCCCGCGCGCTGCGAGGATTTCGGAAATCAACTGCCTCGCACGATCATTTTTTTCGGGCAGGATGTGTCGATCACTGTCAACCAGGAACACGGTTCCGTACGCGTTGTCAGTGGCTGCAAGCCGGTGATGCATCGCCAGCGCGAGCTCGATGCCTCCAACCCCGCCGCCGACGATGCCGACTCGGATCGGGCCGGTGCGTTCGCGGAGGAGCTTGTCCCACCAATCGCCAAACGCCTTGATCGGTTTCACTGGAATGGAGTGTTGTTCGGCCCCGGCAACGTCCTGACGCGGTGGCGTTGCACCGATGTCGAGCGACAACAAGTCGTATCCGAGCCGGGTATCGTCGTCGATCAGCACGGTGCTGGTCGCAGGGTCGATGCCAATCACGCTCGCCTTTACAAAGTCCGCATTTGCGGCACCGGCAAGACGTTCCACGTCGATCGCGCATTCTTCGGTTTTGTAGAGGCCACCAATCCAGCCTGGCCACATGCCGGTGTATAGCAGCAACGGCGACGGAGTCACGACAGTTATTTCGGTGTCGCAGGGGCGCTGCAATGCAAAACGGCGCAGGACCTCGATGTGGCTGTGCCCGCCGCCGGCGAGCAGCAGACGCTTCATTCCTCCCGGCCTTCTTTCTGTGTCAGGGCCGCGCTGAATAACGCTCATCCGTACGCGGCGCGTCCGGCAATTGTTCGTCGAGTGATTGTCGGTAGCGCAGGCAGCCCTGGAGGAACTCGGGCCACTCCGGAACCCCAGGGAGCGGGTCAGTTGATTCCGGAAGCAGGGCCCACAATGCCGGATGGTGCCAGCAAAGCTCTTGACCGGTACTGTCCCGGTGCGTTCGAATGCCCGCGCGAAGTTTGCGAACCTCAGTCATGAGCTGCTCACGCGACATCGAGGTTACATCCTCATCCACGGAGCCTCCGGATAGAATGCCGAATGATTGCAAGCTACGGACCTTGCAGGACGACTTGCAGACTTCGCCCGGACAGGCTTCTCAGAAGTAGAACTCCCTCAGCCCGATCCCATGCTCAGAGCCTGATAGGGCGCGCAGGGCAGCCAGGCGTCATCTGCGCTGCCAGCGTTGCACTTGAAGAAAAACCCACCGCCACCGCCGCGCCCGCGACTTTCCCTGAGCACGGTCCCGGCACCCCGGCGACGGCCCGCGAGGCCAGCCGTCGGGCGGATGTCCCCCATCCGCCTCCCACCTGTCGTGGCGCGCGTGGCGCGACCCCTGCTCAAATTCCTATCCCAATCGCGCTTGGAATAGGCTGAGATCAGCGCTGGAGATTTGTAGCGGGACCCATCGTCGACAACAATCGCCTCCCAGCGCGGATCGGACTGGGCAAGAATCGAGTCGAGCGTTCCTCCACGGGATCCGCCCGGTTGAACGACGAACTACAGGTCGTGACGACCGTGTTTGAATCAGGATGTAGGCGGATTGTTCCAATCGTGTCAGAAGACAAGGCCATCGTGCGATTTCCCGGCGACATTCTCGCGATACCACGTTTCACCTGCCACGCAAGTGCTTGCGGCGTTAATCACCGCGGCCTCTGCCTCGTCTCTCGGCACATAATCGGCAGTCAGATAGGTTGGCACATAATCGGGCGCCGCATCCCGCCCTGCGTGGAGCTTTTCCAATAGCTGATCCACAACATGTTCAATGCCATTGTTTGCCTCCACGTACCGGCGCCCGTCCTCGGCAAGTTGCACGCGGAGACGCCGATCCGTCAGCAAAGTGTGCAGGCGGGGCACAATGGAATGCTCATCGATGCCCCAAACGGGGGGGCGAAAGCATGCCGGTGAATCTTCCAGATAACGCGTGGCAACGGCACAGCCACTGCCCATTGCTTCGAACGAAAGCCAACCGGGACCATGCCCGATAAGCTCGTCGACAAGGACGTCGGCATCGGCGAGAACTTCCAGAACTTCCGCATGAGGGACATCACGAAGGGAAACCAGATCGAATTCGATCCCTTGAGTGCGAAGTCTTTCCAACGCGTCTTCAATCACGTCGGTGCCCTTGACATGCGGCATGCTGGGAATATGGACCACTTTGGGTACGGTTCGCCCCGGTACTCGGAACTCAATCTCTTCGAGGCGAAGCGGGATTTGCAGGTGATGGTACGGACGGAGCGCCAACCCCATCTGGTCGGGCGCCGAAAAGATAGCGTCAGCATAGCGCTCGTGGGTACGTAGAACTTGCAGCTTTTTCGCGAGCGGTACGGAATGATACTCTGGCGGGAAGAGCCAGCGCTCAATACCGTATTGCTGCCTGAAGACGTCATAATCCCGTACGTCGGAGCCCATCAGCATCGTCGCAACGCGGGTGCCGCTGTCCTCAATAGTGCGGAAGACTTCCTGGTCGAAAGGGATGTCGCCCCAGACGCGAACATAAAGGTCGGCGTTTCGGACCAGGCGCTGCCGCAGCCAAGCCTCGATCGAGTTGTGCAAACCCTGGCTGGTTTCCCAAACCGCCTGGATAATCCGCCGCCAGACGCAGTTGAAGCCAAGCCAACGTGACAGAAAGGAAGTCGGAAACGTGTACTGGTCGTAGTCGTACGAGTATGAGAAAAACTGGTGTGGCATCGCGACCGAGGTGACGCTATGGCCACGACGCCTGAACTCTTCCGTCAGGTCGTGGATCAAACCGCAGATTTCGTGACCGCTTATGACCACTCGAAGGGAGCCCTTCCGGCTATCCTTCATGTTCGTACCGGTGATGAACGAAGTAGGTATCCGGGTGGATGAGTGCGTAGATGAGGCGCTCGCCGGCGGCTGCGTGCTCTTCAATCGAGCGGCGGTCACCGTCCAACAGTTGCCCGTTGCGATACGACTTCCATCGGGTCCATTCCGAATCGGACACGTAAAGACTGTTCCAAAACAGGTTAAAGGAGGGCTCGCGGTCGTACCCTTCGTAATCAAGCCCAAAGTCCGCAGGTTTGCGATGGTTCCAGAAGTCGAGATTGTTCAGCCCGGTCATGCCGCCGTGACTTGCCGCCCCGCGCACGCGGACCTCCAGCATCGCTTCCATTACCCGAAGATCGCGGACCAGGCAACGCTCGGGATCGTCCTGCCAGATGAAGGCCTGGTCCAAAACTTCTGAGTGGTATCCGACTTCATGCCCTTCCACGATCATTTGCCGAAGGATCCGAAAGTTCTCAAACGAAAACGGGTTGTACTCCAGAGCATGCAGCCGAATGAAAAATGTCGCTGGAACGCCGAGATCGCGCAAAACTCCAAGAACCATGCGCGCCTTCAGCAGCGAAAGGTCAACGTCGACGCGAAGAACCACCACTCGCCCGGCATTCATCTTGTCGGGAAGCTGGCAATACTCATCACAGGTGAGAATGCGGTAGCCAAGGTCGAGCACGGACTTCAGCTGGTTACGGAGATAGTTGATGGTGAAGAGCGGAACGGGAGCCGCAACACCTCGTGCAAGCCCGCTGTCGTTCGCTTTCATTCAACCATCAGTGCACGGACTCCGCTGAATCCGAGATTCATCAGGGCATCGATCACCGAAAGGCCGCTGGTGAACGCCGAGCTGCCGCCCTGCTCATAGACCGGATGGGAGAAGTCCTGAGCTACCAGCTTGATTCCGCTCGCCGCCCACATCTCGAAATCCAGATACTCAGTCGATCCCGCACCATACAGGTATTCGGTTCCATCGACGTGGTTGACAATGTTGAGTAGCATCTGGTTCGAATGACCTGAAATCTGCATCGTTGACGATCGAGTGTATTCCAGCCGGAGGCCGAGCCGTTCGCACACCCATTCCACCGCCATGATGTTTCGGTCCGCAATCGATGTCCCTCCGAGTTGGTAATACGCTTCGACCAGCGGAAATATTTCACGGAAGACTGTGTGTTTCGAGTATGCGTGCCTGACCGTTTCCAATTGTTTTCGACACAGCCTTGGTTCGTTGTCGATAACCATTTCAGCGATAGGGACGAATTCGCGCTGCCGGTCTCTGCAGAGCGGTATACCAAGCCAATGTGACCGGCCGCCAAGAAGTATCCTGACTCGCTTCGTCAGGATGCCGTCGTTCGGTCGGTTCGCGACATGATCGAGAAAGATGAATCGGTCCGCCTTGGCCACCTTGTCGAAAAAGCCGAGCCATGGCCAGAAGTCAGGCTGAGTTATGACAACTCGCACAATTGGGATCGACTTTGTGTCAGGAACGCGCTGGCGCCACGTCGCGTGCAAGGATTGCCATGCCGATAACGTCGACAAAGCTGCCGTTCACGTAGTCCGCTTCCACCAATCTAGCCTCATGGCGAAACCCGACGCTTTCGTAGAGGCGCACGGCACGAGCATTCGTCGCATATACCTGCAAATAAACGCGGTGCAGGTTCAAGTCGTCGAACGCGAATGACAGAAGCTGCACGAGGGCGCTTCGGCCATATCCCATCCCGCGATGTTCGTCCTCCCCAATTCTGATCCGAAGCTCGGCGCTCCTGGCCACGGCGTCGACGCGGTTGAGCTGGCACATGCCAATGAGAGCACCTTCGGCGGTCCGAATACCGAATACATGATCTGAGGGGCTCGCAATGATCTCAGCAAGCCATTTCTGATGGTTTGGCTCGTGCACCGGACGGTAGCCCGTGTTGTACACGACGGTGGAGCGATCATTGACCCATTTGAACAAGGCCGCCGAATCTGTCTCGCGGATTGGGGAGAGCTTGCACTCGCCATTCATGCTCATGATTGAAAGAGTGAAAACATACGATGATGACGCACGAGCGCTTCTCGCCAGGGCCAAGTGCTCACCGTGCCACAGTCGGATTCACGGAAGGTCCGGCAAGTGAATTCAGCGAATATCTCGACGCTCTCTTTTCGACCATAGCTGTGTCCTTGAGGACACAGTATTTGAGATAGAAGCTCCGCGTCACGTAACCCAATTTGTAGAGCGTAAAAAACACCGGCCGCATCCGCTCGAAAGTCTGCTTGTAGGTGCGATGCTGGGTGTAGTGAGAGAGCGGCGCGCTCATGATGTCTTCCCACTCGGAATCCGAGAAGCCGACTCGCTGTTTGATCTCGGCAAGGATTCCCGTGTCGAAGGTCTTCTCTTCGGCAATTCGCAGAAGAGCCTCGCTCCGGCCGAGCTGTCCGGAGCGGACGAGCGCGGAGAATTCCGCGTAGCGCAAGTCGATCCCGAACTTTCGAGGCAGATAATAGTTGTTGACGAAGTACGCCGTGCGATTCTCCATGTGATGGCCACCATACCATTGCCAGCCGTAGGTCTCGTTTAGAATGCGCTTGGTGCGTTCCTTGTTGTAATCCAGGTAGTAGAGCGGTCTGAATTTTTTTATGCGGTCGACGGCCATCCACTTCATCCAGCGAATAAGGCCCAGCTCGGGCAGCGTCTTGATACGCCCATCTCCGTACCTGCGGTGGATCGTCCGGACATACTTCGAGTCCATATAAAACCAGCCTGGGGGAGAGATTCCCTCCGTTCGGAACGAATGTCCCTCCCATATCCATTTCACACCGTGTTTTGCCGCCGCCATGTAGTGTACCGCGGCCAGCGCGATATCCGTCGGTGTATCGATCTCAGGGACGGAGGCCAAAAAGAACGACCGGTAGATGCGCTGAAGTTCGGCATTGTCTACAACGTGGGTATACAGATCGATGTCGAGCGCCTCCAGCATCCGCTGGATGTTCTCAACTGCAATGCGCGAGTTGTAAGTGTTGTCGAAGTGCGCGGCGAGAACGCGAAGCCCGAACTCCTTCTTCGCGAGATGAAGCATGTACGAGGAGTCACAGCCTCCACTGACTCCAATGACAACGTCGTACGGCTTCCCGCGACCGTCCTGCCTGATCTGGGCGACGGTCGCCTCTAGAATCGCCCGTCCAGGCTTGCCCGTCGGATAGTCCAGCTCAAGCACCTCGTGCTGCCTGCAGTAGCTGCATACCCCGTCCTCGCCGAATGATATCCGGGGGATCGTCTCGTCGTAGATACAGCGCACGCATTGCTGGAGTGTTCCGGATTCCTGCACCGTCAATCCTCGTCGATGATGAGCTGCCGCTGCGGAAAGTTGATGAGCACCCCCATTCCCTGTTTCTGGTAGACGGCCATGCTGCCCACCGCTGCAGCATTGGCGGCGGTCTCGTCGAGCACCTGCCGAAGATGCGCAACGTTACCAGCTCCCCCGCACGCAATCAGTGGCACTGTCACCGCCCCCGCAATCTCTCTGATCGTGGGCAGGTCGTAGCCGCTCCACGTGCCATCGCGGTCCACCGAATAGAGCAGAAGCTCTCCAACGCCAAGGTCATCGGCCAGAAAGCGGCAGTGCTCCTGCAGGCTTCGCCGGGTTCGCGCGCCTGAAGCGGAATACACCTGTTGCGAACCGAAGAGTCTCTTCCGGTAATCCGCCGCCCCGACGACACTTGTTGACCCGTATTGGCGGGTAGCCTCACGCACGAGGCCCGGATCTGTAAGGCACCGGGTGTTCACGATCACCTTCTCGACACCAATCTTGTAGAGCCGGGCGAAGTCGTCCAGTGAGGCCACGCCGCCTCCGTACGAAAAAGGCATAAAGCACTCCGAAGCGCAGTCCCGGATGAGGTCGAACTTTGGACGCCGCTTCTCCCGTGACGCATTGATGTCGAGCATTACAAGCTCGTCCACCTCCTTCTCGTTGTAGATCTTTATCGCGTTGATCGGATCGCCGACATACCGCGGATTTTTGAACCGGACCGTCTTTACCAGAGCGCTCCCGTCGAAAAGGAGGCACGGCATGATGCGCTTGAGGACCATCGCTCAAAGCCTGACGAAGCCATCGAGGAGCGCCATTCCAAAGCGGTGACTCTTCTCCGGGTGGAACTGCACGCCGAAGACGTTATCGTGGTTGACCGCGCACGCGAAGTCGAAGCCGTAGCTGGCCATGCCGATCGTGTCCTCCTCCCGGTTGCACGTCACGTAATACCCGTGAACAAAATAGAAGCGGCTGCCCTTGCCGGCCGGAATGAGGGGATTCCCGCGCCGGGCTTCGACGTAATTCCAGCCGATATGGGGCACTTTCAGCCCCGAGTTTTCAGGAAAACGGAAACGTACTGTCTGCGCGTCGATCCATCCGAGGCCGTCCAGTTGGCCCTCTTCACTGGATTTCGTGAGGAGGTGCATGCCGAGGCAGATGCCGAGTATCGGAACGCGCCGCTCGATTACGGCCTCGTTCAGCGCCTCGAGAAGTCCGAATTCGGCGAGGTTCCGCATCCCCTTGTCGAAGGCACCCACGCCAGGGAGAATCACCTTGTCGGCGCGGCGGAGAACGTCAGGATCACGCGTCAGCACTGACTCCGGCGCGCCGACACGCTTGAGCATATTTGCCACCGACGCGACGTTGCCCATGTCGTAGTCGACGATCGCGATCATGGGGAAGATGGCCCGTTCTCGGCGCGAACCCTCAGGACCGTTGCCGGAACGCCGGCGACCACGGAGTAAGCAGCCACATCACGCGTGACGACCGCTCCGGCTCCCACCTGAACGCCTTGTCCGAGGTGAACGCCAGGTAGAACGATCGCGCCCGTTCCAATGTCGCAATCGTCTTCGATCGTAATGGGAGCGAGCTCCAGAGCGCCGAAAAGAATCGGAATCTGGATCCCTTCCTCACCGTGGTAAGAGGTCAACATCCTGACCCCCGGGCCAATCCCTACGTTGCGACCGATGACAATGCCGCCTGCACTGTGAAGGAAGCACTGCTGGCCAATCCAGGTATTGTCACCGATCTCGAGCAGGTTTTTGTAGTATGCCTTGAGTATCGTCTGATGGCCAATATAGATGTTCTGGCCCAGCCGGATGTTCTCGCTGTGAAACACCATCACGCCGGCCTCAAAAACGACATTGCTGCCGATGGCGCCAAACTTCGCGTCATCCGGAGACCCGGAACCCTCTGAGCGGTAGAGCGAAGGCGGGCGGGGCATGCTAGCCGACAAGGCCCTGGATGACGTCCACAACGGATTTCTGCTGCTCGAACGTGATTGCTTCGAATAGCGGCAGAGTCAGCGTGCGCGCAGCGACAGCGTCGGTCACCGGAAACTCCCCCTCCTGATGCCCATATTTTTTCCGGTAGAAAGTCGTCAGTGGCATGTGAATGGTGCCGATCTGACCTTCGACCCCAGCCTCTTTTGCCGCTTTTATTATTTCCGCTCGACGGAGCGCCAGCTCCGCTGGCAGGAGAGTGACGTACGACTGGTACACATGCCCGGCTCCCGACATGACGAAAGGTTTCTCCAGACCGGTTCTCTCGAGCAGCGCGTCATAGCGCGCGGCCGCTGCGCGCCGGGCGTCCACAATTCGCTCCAGTTTTGACATCTGCGTCAGCCCCAGAGCGGCCTGAAACTCGGTGAGGCGATAGTTGTATCCGGGCATCACAAAGTCCGGTTGCGTCGAACTGGGATCCTGGCCGTGATTGCGCAATGCACGGATGCGGCGGGCGAGTGCGTCGTCGTTCGTCGTCACCATTCCGCCCTCGCCGGTGGTGATCGCCTTGCGCGGGTGAAAACTGAAACACGCCATCGAACCCCACGAGCCAGCCTGCCGCCCATCGAGCGTAGCCCCGAGCGCGCAGGCGGCATCCTCCACAACGGGCACATTCCAGCGCCCACACAGCTCGATTATCGAGTTCATCTCGGCAACCTGTCCGAAAGTATGCACCGGAAGCACCGCCTTCACCCGGCCAGCGCTATTCGCGCTCAACATCAGGCCGCTGAGGACGCTTTCCAGCTGATTCAGATCGATGTTAAAAGTTTTCGGATCGATGTCCACGAACACAGGGCTCGCGCCACAAAGCTCGATGACGTTGGCAGTTGTTATCCACGAATACGCGGTGACCACGCACAGATCGCCCGGCCGCACGTCAAGGGCGGCCAGCGCCAGATGTAGTGCGCAGGTGCAGTTGCTCACCGCCACGGCATGCGTGGCTCCGACACGTTCCGCCACAACCTTCTCAAACGCTTCCACGCGAGGGCCCTGAATCAGCATGCCTGACGCCAAGACCTCCCGCACCGCGTGCAGGTCATCCTCTTCAATGGAGGGAATGGCGAGACGGATCATGCTCTGGAACGTGGCGCTTCCGTATTCCGGAAAAATTCGGCCGTGCGACGAATACCTTCTTCGAGGTCCACCTTCGCCTTGAATCCAAGGATGTTTAATGCCTTCTCGACGCTCGGGATGCGGATCGCGATGTCCGCTGACAAGGGAGGGTCGAAGACGATGTTCGATTCTGACCGAGTGACACGCAAAACTGTCTCAGCCAGACCAAGAATGGTGATTACCGCTCTCGCGTTTCCAATGTTGAAACTGTGGCCGATTGCGGCCGGATCCTCGATGCATAGCATCAGGCAGTCGACGAAATCGTCGATGTAGCACCAGGCGCGAATCTGGGCGCCGTCGCCGTCGATTCTGATCGTCTCGTTTTTCAACGCTCGCTTGACGAACGTCTGCAGCGCTCCTTCACCAGTCTGGCCGGGTCCGTAAATGTTGAATGGACGTATAGTTACGATCGGCAGGCCGTATTGAGCGTGGTAGGCGTGCGCCAGATGCTCGCCTGCAAGCTTGCTGACCGCGTAAGTCCAGCGCGCTTCTCCCGCCGAGCCAGCGACCGTGACATCCGATTCGGATGACCGGAAGGCCATCGCACCAAACACTTCGGAGGTTGAGAAATCCACGATGCGGTCCTTTACGCCGTTCGCCGCCGCCGCCTCGAGCACGTTGGCCGTGCCGAGCATGTTCACCCGCATCGTATTGACCGGGTTCTTGATGACCGTGTCAATCCCCGCGATGCCCGCTGCATGAACGACGATGTCAGCTCCCTTCATTGCTTTTGTCACCAGCGCGGCATCGAGAACGTCGCCTTCAATGAGGGTCAGGTTCGGATGATGCAACAACGCCGGCAAATCCTTCAGCGTGTTGCGCGTCAGGTTGTCGAATGCAGTGACGTCGTTCCGCTCGATCAGGCTGCTGATTACCGTCGAGCCGATGAATCCGGCGCCGCCGGTAACGAAGATGCGTTTGTTTTCGATCAAGGTTCGTTCGTCGCTCTTGTTGGTGTTCGCTGCTGTGATTGCTCGTGAGGAATCGCCTGCCCCCACTGCTGCGCCGGTCGAAGATAGCCTCGTACGCTCCACGGGTAGTGATTTGGATCGTCCCGCCCGGCATTCAGAATCTCAAAGTCCAGAGCGCGTTCAACGAAATCCACGGTCCCGCCGTCCATTTTGTGAATACCCGCCAGCAGCGAGTACCGCCCAGGGAAGATCGTGTGATCGATTCGCAAGGCAATCTCGTGGCATCCGGGCTTCATGTCGAGTGGCGGCGTACCTCCGTCGGTTGACAATGACTGCGTGATCTGGCGTCCTTCCGAATCCATGATGCCTATCTCTAGCATTCCTTCGATCGGCTGTACTACCTCCCATTGAACGAGCACCTCCAGCGGGTTACCCGTGACTATCGCGTGAACCGGAGTTCCTCCGGTGCCGACGATCTGCACTCTTCGCAATTCAGCCTCACCGGTGGAATAATCACGCAGCAGATCCCTTGGTATCGTCCCGTCAAAAGCATTGGAGATCCCTCCGCTGACGTATAGCGTAACTGCATCATCGACAGTTCCCCAGCTCTTTACCTTGCCGTTCTCGAGGTAAAGTCCCTTCCGGCACAGCGATTTGATGGCAGCGATGTTATGGCTTACGAACAGAACCGTTCTTCCATCGTGCAGCGAGACGTCTTTCATTTTGCCGAGGCATTTCCTCTGAAACTCCGTGTCGCCCACCGCCAGAACCTCATCCACAATGAGGATTTCCGGCTCGAGGTGTGCGGCAACCGCAAAGGCGAGACGGACGTACATGCCCGAGCTGTAGCGCTTGACCGGAGTATCGAGGAATTTCTCGATCTCGGCGAAGGCTACTATCTCATCGAACTTCGTCCTGATCTCCGCTTTTGTCATGCCGAGGATGGAGCCGTTGAGAAAGATATTCTCGCGTCCCGTGAGCTCCGGGTGAAATCCCGTGCCTACTTCGAGCAGGCTCGCCACACGACCCTTGATCCGTATGCGTCCTTCGGTGGGCTCGGTGATGCGCGAAAGAATCTTCAGAAGGGTTGACTTGCCGGCACCGTTCCTACCGACAATCCCAACAACATCTCCGCGCTTCACGTCGAACGAGACGCCCCTCAGCGCCCAGAATTCCTCTATCTGATCCCCCTGGATGATCTGACGCCCGCGCGCCATATCCATCGTTTTCCGGCCCGCATTGCGCGCGTGCCGGACCACGGTGTCTCGAAGTGAATTGTACCCCTCGCGCGTGTCGGATTCGTGGCCGACGAGGTAGCGCTTCGAAAGGCCGTCAACGCTAATCACCACTTCATCGCTCAGCATCCGCGCGCAGACGGCAGGATCGTAGCATTCGAAGTCAAATCAAGTCCGCAAATGTTCTTTCCAATTTCCTGAACTGGTGAACTCCCAGCCAAAGAAAGAATGCAACGCCGAGCAGACTGATGTTGAAACCCGGCCAGTATATCTGACTCTGGCCGCCCAGAATGCACCACCGAAATCCATCAATTACGCCAACCATCGGATTGAGCGAATAGAGCAGACGCCATTTTTCCGGCACGACGCTCGAGCTGAACCCGACCGGAGAAACATAAAGTCCAGTCTGAACGATGAACGGAATCACGTAACGAAAGTCCCGGTACTTCACATTGGCCGCGGTGATCCAGAGACCGGGACCGAGCGCGGCGAGGAATGCAATCAGGATGAACACCGGCAGAAGTAAAATCTGTGGACCCGGAGGAAACCGATACCAGATCAGCATGCCGATCAGTATCCCGAAGCTGATCAGTAAGTCGATGAGCGCGACTACTATCGTGGCCGCGGGCACGATCAGACGGGGAAAGTAAACCTTGCTGATGAGATTGGCATTGCTGATTAGGCTGTTGGAAGCGTCGCTCAACGCTGTGGAAAAGAATGTCCAAGGCAGCATCCCGGCGAACACCATGAGAGCGTAAGGGGCAGAGCCTTCGCTGGGCAATTTCGCAACCCGTCCAAAGATGACGGTGAAAACGACCATCGTAAGAAATGGCCGGATTATGGCCCAGAGGACTCCAATGACCGTCTGCTTGTAGCGCACTGAAACATCACGCCAGGCGAGTACCTGAAAGAGCTCGCGGTAGCGCCAGAGATCGCGCCAGTAGTTCTTCTCGGCGCGGCCGGGTTCAAGGACGGTTTCCATGCTGAGAACAAAGGTACTCAATGCACTAAAGCAGAGGCGGCCAGCGCGCCTATATTAATAGCTCTTCGAAGCGGCCTGTTTTCTGATAGGTCACAATCCTGCAAATGGCGTGGGGCCGCTTGACGACGCCTGCTTTGACATCGCGAGCCGCATAGCGTCGGCGTCGTGGACAAATCAATTGGCCCTGTTCCGTCGCTGCGCAGCTACAGCTCCGGAAGCATGGCACCGACACCCACGGTTCTCAGCTTGAAGAGTGGCATGAGCCGGCTCACGAAGCGCTCTTCCAGATTGCGTGGGCGCGGGCGCTTAATCCTAATCGTGCCGCTTGAGAATGCGAGCTTTCTGGATTTCGAATAATGTTCCGGTAGCCAGGCCGGTGGAGCGATCATCTTCATCGGCCGGCGGCTCCTTTTCGTGCATCTGCATTCCGTGGCTGCCGTCAGGAAATCGAATCGCCGATAGCGAGCCGAAAGCACGGCCCCGCCGGCGTCCACTTTGCGCCAGGTGCTGACAGCGGCCGATTTGCTACTCGGCTGCTCTACAGCAGTCCAGCCCTGTGCCTGCATGTCGCGGGCGTAGTGCTCGGTGAGTGCTGCGGTCGACAATTCGGTTTGCAGCGTTGCCCGCGTTTCTGCTCCGCCGGTACTGCTGCTAACGCCGCTATTTGCCACGAGCGCACCCGGCGGCGGCGACAGTGAGGGAAGCGCGCTGAAACGCGGCTCGATCGAGCGCGGCCCCGTCGGCCGCGACCGACGAACCCAACCTGCCGATCCTCGGGGCGGATATCACGCCGGGACCATCCGCTCTTTTCAAATCGGCTCTCCAACCCAGCGAGGACGGCCGCCGACTCGCCACGCATCGCAATCGCAGCGGTAGTCTTCGCGCCCATTTGAATCGACGAACTCAATCGGCACGTGCGTTGGCTGCGCGGCTCGCGAGGTCTGCTGCGCGGTCGTGGAGTTCGCCGTCAGGATGCAAACAAGGGCGATCCACAGGCGCATTGAGCTTCTCCTTTGCGTTCACATTGGAGGCCCATCATAACACGAGGCTCGCCAATGCGCTCGGGTCGCTCAGAACAACTTCGTCTTACTCGGCGTCCGCCGTTACCCAGCGGTCGCTCTCCAACCACTCCTCATCCGGTGCAAAAAGGAAAACCATCGCCCCGTTCGCGAGCACTGGCAGAAGCTTCTGGGCGCGGAATTGCTCCATTGCGGGGCATCCTTCACTTCTGCCGGCTTTGGTGGGAGTCACGTATGGAGCCCCGTGCGCAACGACACTCCGCGCCCGCGCGTTGTCGTTGTAGCCGTCGGAAACTCCCTGAAGCTTGAGTCCGATGGAGCCGTACGCCCTGCCACCGCTCTTGCCGTGGAACGCATACGTTTCCTGCGCGAGATACAGACCGAGCGACGTCGCGTAGCTGCCGGACACATTCGAAAAGCGGGTCGGAATTGCATTCTTTCCGGCCGCCGAACCGCGGCCATGCGCGACCATGAACGGGCCGTCGACAATCTTCAGCGAAACCATGTCGAACACGTAGCCCCGGGGAGTAGTGCTGGGCAATCCGTAATCGACGAAATAGAGGTACGGCTTGGTGACCTGCTCAGGATTGGCTGCCTTGTACGCGAAGTAGCTTCTGAACGCATCGCCAAGCGCGCGCGAATGGCTCAACGGGCGCACGACCTCCTGGAGGGCACCAAGCGCGGTGCCGACCTTCGTGAGGGCACCCTTGGGCATTCGAGCCCTCGAGGTATCGTGGACCCCAGCGCTGCCGGCTACGATGGAAATTGCCGACTTTGCAATCGGACCATTCTCGTTTACTCCGGGAACCAGCTGGGCGCTGCCAAACATCGCAACGACGCCGCCGACGAATGCATTCTGAAATCGCGTCCCCTGGATCATTCGTCTCCTTTCCCGCTTGGGCGGGAGTAGGTGAAAAACGCGCAGATTGATCCGGGATGGTCAGTAAAAACCGCCCCGAATCAGCAAATCAGCCCATGTTAAACTTCATAAGTTTAACAGCTTTTGTCACCAATGTAAAGAGTTACAGCACAGCGACTTACACCTGGAAACCAGTCGGGTTCCCGGCGCTAGGCCGCAACGCTGACAAGCGCAAGGCGCACCACTGATGGCCAGTAACGTGAAGACCAGCATACAACGGAAATGCAGCGGCCCAATCGCGTTCGAGATTCGGCGGCGCGCAGTGGCTACTCCGCTGTCGCGGGGCTGATCGTTGTCTTGATCTCCGATACCCGGTCTGCCGGAAACCCACCCAGGCGGGCGTGCTCTCGTACCATCTCTTCGTCCGGCGCGTTGTATACACAATGGATCTGATCGTCGGTCACGTAGCTGTGCATCCACTTGATTTCGGGACCGAGTTGGTCCAGCACACTACAGGACTTCTGAGAGATGCCCTGCAGTTCGGCCGAGGTAAGCTTGCCGGCGCCAGGAATATTACGCTCAATCAGGTACTGCGGCATGAGAGCCTCCAAGGGAAAGAAAGTAGCGATCGTAATCACCATCTGTTCCGGGAACAACGCTCCCGCCCCCCAACGCCATAACCCGGATACGAACTCGCCTTAAAATGCCGCGTTAGGCGCCGAATCCGCAAATCACTCGTCGGTGTCCCCACCCAGTAGGCGATTGGCTGCGGACGTCGCAAAGCCAGCTTTCGGCGACGGTTGACACCCGACTCCCTGGCAGGTATACTGAACCACATGGTTCAGTATCCAGCTCCGCTCGACTCCGCCTTCGGCGCCCTGGCAGATCCCACACGCCGCGGAATTCTCGAACGGCTCGGCCGCTCGGACGCCGCTATCAGCCAGCTGGCCGAGGAGTTCGAGATGACACTAACAGGCATCGCCAAGCATGTGCACGTGCTCGAGGGGGCCGGATTGGTGTCGACTGAAAAGATCGGGCGGGTACGCACCTGCACTCTGGGCCCACGCGGACTGGATCACGAGACCGCATGGATCGAATCACATCGGCGGATGCTGGAAGACCGCCTCGACCGGCTCGAGAAATTCCTCGAGCGTACAAGGGAGAACTGATGACGAATGCCACCCTGGACGAACACTCAGCGAAGAACGAACACGCCGCGAAGGACGGGCATGCTGCGAAAGCAGTGATTACCACACCGGCCGATCGCGAAATCCGGATTGAGCGGGTTTTCAACGCCTCGCGCGACCGCGTTTGGCGAGCGCTGACGGACCCGAAGCTCGTCGCGCAGTGGTGGGGCCGAGGGAACAAGCTGGTAATCGAACGAATGGAGGTCGAGCGCGGAGGGCACTGGCGATTCGTCGAACACAGCGCCAACGGTGAGCACGGTTTCGAAGGGCGCTACAGCGAAGTCACACCCCAGGAGCGCATCGGCCAGACATTCGAATGGGACGGAATGCCGGGCCACGTCTCCTTCGAGACGGCCACACTCGAAGACCTCGGCGGCGGACGCACCCGGCTCATTACAACATCGCTGTTTTATACTGCCGAAGACCGCGATGGAATGCTGAGCTCGGGGATGGAAGGCGGCTTGAACGAGAGCTACGCCGCACTGGACAGACTACTCGCAACAAATTTCTAGGGTTCCGGCCGCAGGCTGCAGTGGCTGCCGTCGGCAACCTTCGACGCGGGAGCTTGTCGGGTCGACCGGGGGCAGGCCATCTTCCAGCATGAAAAAACAACTCTGGCTCCGCCTTAAACGCTATCACTTTGAAGACCTGGTGCCATCGCAGCTCAGGGATCACGTGAGAGCAGTTTTCGGCGGAACCAATGCGCCGACCGAAGCGTTTGCCAGCAAGCTCTCACGAAAGCTGGGCTGGACCCGCGTGTTTTCACTGCGCTCGATCGAAGAATACCGGAAGTTCGTGTACCTCGGCGTGGTGAGTGATTCCAGTGTCACGCCCCCAAAAGTGATCGACCAGGTGTGGCACGAACACCTGCTGTTCAGCCGGGCCTACCGGGAATTCTGTCACGATGTTCTCGAACGTGATTTCGATCACAACCCGGAGCTCGTACCCACCGACGAGCAGACTGAAGCTTTTCACGCACAGTATGCCGCGACGCTCGATCTGTATCGCGACGAATTCAACATGACTCCGCCTGCCGACATCTGGGGTACTCCGAAATTCGCAATGGATGATTCCCGAATCGAGATGCCGAAGCCGGACAGGAAGAAGTCAAATGACGGCGGCGCAACTACCCCGGGTGATGACTTACCGCTGTATCTGTTCTTCAATGGTGATGGCGCAGATGGTGGCGTGTCGCACGCCGCAATGTCCGAGTTCGGAGGCGGTGGTGGTTTTTCAGGCGGCGGCAGCGGCAGCAGCTGGGGAAACGGAGCCGATTCGAGTCAGGGTGCCGACGCAGGTGCAGGCAGCGATAGCGGCGGAGGTTCCGGCTGCTCGTCGAGTTGCGGCGGAGGGGGCGGCGACTGATTCAGGAATTTTTCGTCGGCGATGTCGGACATGCTGAACGTCAGATGAATATCCAGGTGTTGCCTGATCTCCCGCGATATTGAGTGGTCGAATATCCTGAGGATGAGCCGCAAGCCGGGTGTGAACGACCTTGCGTTGAGCCCGATTTCCAGGTTGACGATGTCGTTGCTGACCACCGAATAGAGGGCCTTGGCTCTGGTCACTCCCACATCCTGCAGCACCCGTGGCAGTCGCGCGTCTCCGATGTAGACGTCCGCTCCGCGCGAACGAAAGTATTCGATTGACGGTGAGCTTTCGTTCTTCTCCACGATCAGCAGGTTCTCGCCGCGTTCCAGCAACCCCTCCGCGATGAAGTAGCCGAGGCGTCCCAGACCGCACAGAATCACATGTCCCCGCTTCGCATATTTTTTTCTGCCGAGCGCGAGTTGATCTCGTCGTTTGATGAGGCGGTCGACGGTAAGAGAGAAGATCATCCAGATGAAGACCGTCGAGCCGAGGATGAGGCCGATACCGGCGAGTTTGCTCGTGGCGGTGGAATCGCGCAGGCTGATGTCGCCATATCCGACAGTCGCCACAGTAACCGTGACGAAGTAAAGTGCATCGAGCCACGATAGGTCCTCCGCGACACGGAAATACGTGGTCGCCGCTGCAATCAGCACCACAAACGCACCCACCAGCCACGCGATCAGATTGTCGGAACGCGGCAGTGCAGGCTTGTCGGCAACGATGGCCGGGGTATAGTGGAGCGAACGCGTGAGCGGCGTTTGCAGTGCCTCGATGAAAGCCGGCGCAGCGATCCTTGCCGGGTTGAGAATTCTGATGTCCGGATGTGCTGCCTGAAGATGTGGAGCGATGTTCTCGTTGAAGAGTGAGGCCGTGATCGGCAGGTCTGCGCGGAGGGCAATGAGCGCGATCAGCAGTTGAAGATTGCGTTCGTCGTCATCGTCCACGAGGAACACCATTGCGAGCGAAGCGAGGTCGAGACCGCGCAGGGTTCGCTCGATGGTGTCATAAACGGGTTCATCGCTGTCCGGCGGGCGGAATGCATCGTGCGCAAGATGATTGACGCCATGACCGCGGATCTCGGCGAGCTTCCTGATTCGGTAGGCGAGGTGGCCGGAACCGATTATGAGTACTGGCCTGGCAGGCATCAGGTAGTGTTCGGTGCGAAAATGTTCATGTCCGAAAAGCGGAGTCGTGACATGGAAAACCCTCGGGCGTGCCTGACCCGCCTGAATTTGTGGATGCGGCTGAAGTACCGTTTCAGATATTCAACTTTCGGGTCTGCATTCAGCCCGGAGGCCGAGTCACCTGTCCAGCCTCTTCCCGAGCGTGGGCCTAATGACTATCCTTGCCACACTAGAGCAATTCTTCCTTCCCTACGATAGCGAGGCATTCATGAGCATTTTCGGAAAGATCTGGTCCAAAATTACCGGCCACGCCGAAGCGGCGACAGCAGGCACGGCAGGCTCCCCGAGGCCGACCGGCGGCTCGATGCCGGGCGTCACCTCATCTTCGTCGAGCATGGCGTCGTCGCCCGTGGACGTCGAGGCGATCATGACGGACCTCGAGTCGAAGAGCGGGCACAAGAGCAACTGGCGCCACTCGATTGTCGACCTGATGTCACTGCTCGGCATGGAGAACAGCCTCTCCGAGCGTAAGGAGCTGGCCGAGGAGTTGGGTTACACGGGCGATATGAACGACAGCGCAAGCATGAACACGTGGCTGCACAAGCAGGTGATGAAGCAGATGGCGGCGAACGGAGGTAAAGTTCCGGCGAACATGCTCGACTGATAACCGTAGCGAGGGCAGGCGGCGCTTCTTCCAAATCTCCATCGGGACGTCGATGGAGCCACACTTTCGCAGCATGTGTTAAAGCGGCAGAGAATTACGGGATAGAGCACGTTGGAGCTACACCAACGCGCTCCTCTTACAATCTTGACTGCTCAATGAAACGTATCGCCGCAACTCTTTCGATCGCCCTCGCCGCTGTCGGTCCACTCGCCGCGCAGACAACGAATAGCTCAACAGGCTCTCGTGCTGCTTCAACACCGCACGAGCGTCTCGCTCGGGAGATCTACGCGGAGCTCGTCGGTATCAATACGGTGGACACGGTTGGATCGACGACCCGAGCCGCACGAGCATTGGGGCGTCGATTCCTCGATGCAGGATTCCCCGCGGCAGACGTTCAGGTCCTTATTCCGCCGGGCGATTCTACGAAAGGAAATCTCGTCATTCGGTATCGTGGCCGAAGTGACGCGAGTGCTCCCAAGCCGCTCTTGCTCCTGGCACACCTCGACGTTGTTGCAGCGCTGCGGTCTGACTGGCCACGCGATCCGTTCACGCTTCATGAAGAGAACGGCTTCTTCTACGGTCGAGGGTCCGCCGATGACAAGGCGATGGCGGCGATCTTCGCAGCGAACCTGCTCAAATACAAAGCGGAAGGATGGAAACCGAATCGCGATCTAATCCTCGCGTTGACGGCGGCGGAAGAGGGTGGCGATAACAACGGCGTTGAGTGGCTCGTGAATAACCATCGCCCGCTGATTGATGCCGCTTACGCAATCAATGAAGGCGGCGGCGGAGCACTCGCGGGTGACGGCTCGAACGTCCGCCCGCTTCTCAATTCGATACAAGCCGCCGAAAAGGTTTATTGGGATTTTACGCTCACCGTTCGGAATCCCGGCGGTCACTCCAGTATTCCTCGGCCTGATAACGCCATCTATACGCTCGCGAACGGACTCGCCCGACTGAGCCGGTTTGCGTTTCCTGTCGCCCTGAATCCGGTGACGCGCGCGTTCTTCGAGCAGACCGCCAGGGTCGAGCGACCGGAGATGGCGTCGGCGATGAGAGCGATTGCTGCAAATCCGGGTGATAATGCTGCCGCCGCGAAGCTGTCTTCTGATCCACGATATGCGTCGATGCTGCGCACAACGTGCGTCGCGACTCGCCTTTCTGGAGGTCATGCGAACAACGCGCTGCCTCAGACAGCTACAGCAAACGTGAACTGCCGCATGGAGCCGAACTCGAGCGCGGCTCAAACGCAGGCTGTTCTGACGCGCGTTCTCGCGGACACATCGATTGCGATTACGTTCGCCGACACCACTCGGAAACAAGTTCCTGCAGTTGTTGCAACTGCTGTCGATCCGGCGCTGCTCGCTGCTGCAACAACCCTGACCCGCGCGATGTGGGGTGACATTCCGGTCATTCCAACAATGTCTACCGGCGCAACTGACGGTCGCATCCTGCGGGGCGCCGGCATCCCGACTTACGGAGTGAGTGGAATCTTCTCACTTCCCGGGGAAACCAACGCGCACGGACGGGATGAAAAGCTTCGAACGAAATCGTTTTACGATGGACTCGACTTTCTCGACAAACTTGTGAGGCGATTGAGCGGGGGGAGCTAGGCGGAAGTTCTCAGCGCCGGTCGAGAAGCACTGCGTGCGTCAGCGATCGCCAATGGACCCCGGCCGGCAACAGGAAGCCAACCGCGGAACCAATAATTCCCCCGGAAACAATTCCGGCAAGAGTGAATTCAATCACAGCCAATCCTCCATCACATGGACTAATTCGGCATCCATCGCCGACGATCAACCAACCCGCAATTCCACCGCCCACGAGCCCCAGGAGCGCGCCCTTCAGGACATGTCCCCTCCGAGATCCCTTTCTCTGTTCAAGCTGTAGCTGGCGGACTTCCATTCCCGCGATGGAAGCACGACCACAGAAGGCATGTGGTCGGATGACCAGGGTGTCCCGCAGCAGCGTGAACACTTGCCCTTCGCATTGCAGGTCAGTGGCACCAATCGGGAGAGCTGCGCTTGGCGTCAGTCGAAACCGTACCTGATCGCCAACGCGCACCCTGGCATGATTCCGTTGAGCGAATAAGGCATTACTGCAAAGCGCTGACACAACACAAAACCAGGCAATTCTCTTCATTGAGAATACGTGCAGGCCGAGCACACTCCGTCCCTGCCATGTCACGGCGGGACTGTTGCAGTCGCGGTGAAGATTACTGGCGGAAGGCCGGCAGCTGTTGCACGAAGTGATTGAGGTCCCGCACTTCCCAATATCCACGTTGACGGAGACGCCGCCCCACTCGAATTGGTGGTCTGAGACCCGTTCACAACGGTTCCGCCACCACTCGCGACGGTGAAAACGACTGACACCCCTGGCACAAGATTGAGCGCGGCATCGCGCACCAGTACTTCCGGTCTCCTCCCGACGGCGGTTCCGGCAGGCGCCGACTGCATGTCGCCCGCCACTTTGGTAAGCGTCGCCGGGGGTCCTGCTTGTGCGGTTGCGCGAAAACTGTTGTAGAGGAAACCGCTCCGCACGTCGAGACTTGCGGTTCCAACTCTTGGGGGAGCCCAGCCGTCAACCGTGGCGATACCGTCTTCGCCGGTGATCTGAGTCGCTCCCATAACTCCGGCTCCCTCGAATGTGAGGGTCGCACCTGACACCCGATTGCCGTCGACGTCCCGCAGTAGCACCGCTGGACGCACAGGCACGGGGGTTCCCGCAATGACTGTCTGGCCGTCACCGGCAATGCGACTCATCGACACGGGCCAGCCAGCAATCGCTCTCGCGGTGAACACCACGGGTGCAAGGCCCCCGACAGTAGCGGTGAGAGTATTGAGTCCTGTTGTACGGCCGAGTCGCCAGCTGATTACCGTTGCAACACCGGAAGTGTCGGTCTCGGCGGCTTCTCCCACGATTGTTCCGCCGCCGCTTGTGACGGTGAACATTACCGGCACCCCGCGTAGAGGGTCGCCGCTCCCGTCCCTGGCGATCACCGACGGCGATGGCGATACCTGCAAGCCGACCGTGTCCGACAGCTGCGTCGCGGAGACAGCTGCAACTTCGGACGGTTCCTTCGGAGTGACGCTTTCAGTGCACGCGCCCACCATGATCAGCGCTACGCCAGCCAACGGAGACAACGTTCTCCCGACGGAGCGAATCCTGCGGTACCTGGTTGCCATGTTTCCACACAGTCTGCAATACTCGGGCGAGACAATGCGGCGGATGAGACTCATTTTCCGGCTCGGTATGCTCGTCGCCACGGTGATCCTCACCGAGAGCTGCAACTCCGACGCGATCATCATTGAACCGGTGTCCAGGATCAGGCTTGTGCCTGAGGCTCCAAACCTGCTGATCGGGTCGATGATCAAGCTCCAGCCATTCATGGTTTCAGGCGCGGCCTTGAACGATACGGCGGTGAGATGGTCGAGTTCAGCTAGCGACATCGTCTCGGTCGATCAACGTGGCCGCATCAGTGGAAAGGCTTCAGGTTCCGCAACGATTCGCGTCGATGCCGGTGGCATTTCCGCCGAGACGATTGTTAGCGTGGTTGGTGCGCGGTCATCGCTTACCGCGGGTGTCACGACGACGTGCGGATTGACGACTGCTGACGAGCTCTTCTGCTGGGGCGAGAACGACTACGGGCAGGCGGGTACCGGTGATCGGCAGACACCGGTTGTGGCGCCGCAGAAAGTGACTGGAAACCTGACCTTTACTTCGGTTTCTGTGGGGAGGACGCACGCCTGCGGAACGACGGCAACCGGCGTTCACTGCTGGGGCGACAATTCAAGAGGGCAAATCGGCGACGGCACGTCCACGGCCCGGCTCGTACCGACCCCGGTCTCCGGATCGAGTTCCTTCGTCAACGTATCCGTGGCTTCTACAGTACCGCGGACCGGAAACTTCGAGTGTCTCGAAGTATATGTCTGCACGGCGCGGAGCTGTGCCGTTTCCGCTGATGGCGCGATCCATTGCTGGGGAGAGAACGTTCGCATCCCTGCGCGATTGCCTGTGACTACACAGTTCCGTGCAATTGACCTTGGGTTTGCGTATGTGTGTGGACTCGACCGGGCTGATATTCCATACTGTTGGGGTACCGGACGGTACAACCAGACACCGGGACCTCTGATAAATGGCGTCGAGCCGCGGCAAGTGCCGGGCAATCTGCGCTTTCAGTCAATCAGCGCGGGGCACGGCCATTCGTGCGGCCTCGATTTCGACGGCGACATCTATTGCTGGGGCTCCAATGGGGCCGGAGAACTCGGCTCATCCTCCGGCGCCGAATACTGCCTCCCTGCCCTCGGCGTGCGTACTCCGTGTCGTGCACAGCCGAGGAAAGTAGAGACGGATTTCAAGTTCATCGCGCTGTCAGTTGGAACAGGTTCAAGTATAATTCTGGGGTCGCCTGACGCGCACACCTGCGCGGTAGCGAGCACTCTCCAGATTATTTGCTGGGGCAGCAATTCCAGCGGCGAGCTCGGTAACGGCTCCACCCAGACAACGCAGATACCGGCACCGGTATCGAGCGCACTCAGGTTTCGAGGGGTCGCGGCCGGCAGTTCGCTCACGTGTGGCGTAACGGTGGCTGGAGACGCGTATTGTTGGGGGTTCGGCGGACGCCTGGGAAATGGTACGACGCTCTCTTCTCCGACGCCCGTGCAGGTGGCCGGAGGATTGAAGTTCAAGTGATGACGCAACGGGGCGATTCAGGTGGAATCATCGCGCCAGTCGCAATGTGTCCACATTCACCGTCATGCGACGCATCGCCGCCAGCACACGAGGGCTCACGTCCGCCTGCACTCGACCACCCAGGCACTTCGCGAGAAATTCTTCGGTCGCTCGGTTTACGGCGAGCGCGGTCTCACTTTCGGCGAAGCCGTGCCCCTCGTTCAGCGCGAGCAGGTAAGTAACAGGAATTTTGCGTCGATGAAGCGCGACCGCGATCTCGTCCGCCTGTTGTTTCGTCACGCGTGGATCGTTGGCGCCCTGGAAAATCATCAACGGCGCGCGCGCTGAATCGGCGCGGTAGAGCGGAGATCGCGAGATCATGTCGGCCCTGTCAGCCGGCTTCCGCGGATCGCCCACGAAAGGATACCAGGACCGCGGAAGGAATGGCTTCCAGGACGGCGGAAAAGATTCGAGCAAAGTGACGAGGCTGCTCGGCCCGACGTAGTCCACCGCGCATGCGAATCTCTGCGGCGTGAACGTGAGACCAACGAGTGCGGCGTACCCGCCATAGCTTCCGCCCATGATGGCCACCCGGGCGGTATCGACGATACCTCTACCGCTGAGGTAGTCGATACCGTCGAGCAGGTCTGTGTGCATCGCGCGCCCGAATTCTTTCTTTGCCGCGCGCGAGAACCGCTTCCCGAAGCCTGTCGTTCCGCGGTAGTTCGCCATGAGGACTGCGTATCCACGGTTCGTGAGGTGCTGCACGTCAGTGCGGAATTCCCACTTGTCTGTATCGCCCCACGGGCCACCGTGTACGAGAACGACCAGTGGAAGCGCACGAGGAGTACGACCGGGCGGGAGCGCGACGTATCCCCTTATTCGCAGACCGTCTCTCGCTGTGTACGAGATGGGCTGCATTTCCGCGAACCGATACTCTCTGAGCAGGGGACGTGGCTCGTAGAACTTCTCGAGTATTCCTGTGCGTCGTGAGAAGAGGTACGTGACAGGTGGACTGGTTGGCGAGTGAAGTGTCACGACCCAGCGCGATCTGTCGCGTGTGCCTCCACCCATTTCCACTACTCCGCCTCCGGCCCGCTTCGCCGCATGAAGAAGTGCGCTCATATCGGCGGTCTTCGAATAGAGCCGGGCAGTGTCACCGATGTACCGCGTCATCAGTAACTCTCCGGTCGCGTCATCGAACAGGGGCTGGTCGATGTCTACCTCCGCGAGTGGATCGCCATCCACCATTCTCTCCACGCCAGTCTCGAGGTCGATCAGAACGAGGCGAGAGAGATCCGTACCGGCGTTGCTGATCAGGTATAGGCGGCCGTCTGGCGCAAACCTCAATGGCGTGATGCGATCCTCGACCGCGTACGCTTTTACCATTCTCCACTTGGTGGACTCCGACGTCCGGGCGAAGAGCTGATAGTGGCCGGCGGAATCCACTCCGTAGGCCGCTCTAACCTGATTCTGACCGTCCGCTACGTACCCGAAGAAGTTCCCGGGATTCTCTGCCGCCAGCTCCAGCCTGCCGGTGGCAAGATCAAGGCGGTAAGCGTCAGCCAGGGCGGGGTCGCGTTTGTTCAGCGTAATGATCGCGATACCGGGGGTGCGGAATGGCAGCGCTACTATTTCAACTTCCACGTTCCTGAAGGGCGTGAGGTCGCGGACCCGGCCGGATTCATCGGCCAGATTCGCCGCGTAGAGGTGATAGTTCTCATCGCCGCCGCGGTCCTGGATCCAGAGAATTCGTTTCCCGTCTCCGGACCACCAGTACCTGTTTACCGAGCGGACCGAGTCGCGCGTAACAGTGCGCTCGCGGGTGGATCCAACCGCTCGCACGAAGACGTTCTGCCGCCCGCGCCAGTTCTTTACATACGACAGCCAGCGACCGTCCGGCGAGATACCACCCCATTGAGTGGCGGCGGCTCCATACAGCGCCTCAATTGGTATGAGCCTGGGTAGTGTATCCGGAAGCGTGGCCCCGCGCGTTCCGACCTGCACGGCTCGAGAGGGAGCCTGGAGCGGAGGGTCGTACCACTGCGCTGCAACAAGAGATAAAGCGCTGAATACGAACAAAGATCTGAAGCCACTTGCTTGTTTCATCGTCGAGTCCGTTTGGAGTGCCGTACTCTGACAAACGAAACTGTGCAACCGTTCGGTATAGTCGTTGAGATTCGGTGTCGCCGTGTCTGGATGACGCCTCCTGACGGGAGCGCGTGTCAGACGCCGGGGATTTTTATGAGGCGGGCGTCGAAACTGTATGGCGTAGCAGCGTCAACGATGAATTGCCCGACATCAGGATGGGCAGGATTGATCAGCACCGAATAGCTCCCTTGAACGATCGCGCTGGGAACCCTGAGAGCGAGGGAGCGACCCGATCTGATCCACGCATCACCCATTGATTGAACAGCCGGTGGCACCGGCGACGCATTCCAACCTGCGGGAAGCGTGGACTCCTCAAGGTCTTCCATCAACGATGAGGGTAAGTTGCCAGTGACGAGTGAATAGGAAGGCAGTACCGACACCTTGCCCAGGTGAACCAGGACCTCAAGGACGGCAAGGGCAGAACTATCAGCTGCATATGCGACCCGAACTCCGACGCCGTTCCAGCGGGCTCCATGGAGCCGCGCCCCTTCTCCATCAAAGGCGGTAGCGGCGTATCGCGTTTTGACGAGTCGCCATAAACGCATCTACGACGGGATGCCATACTCCAGGCGGCCAATCAGGTTTTCGACCTCGATCGCGCCGACGTCTGTCGAAGCAAACTCAATAGGAGCACGGCCTCCCAGTCCGCGCACAGGACTGGTCAGCCATTCACGGGCGTTCTCGATATCTCCCTCGAACAGTTCGAGTGCCCTTGCGAACACTCGTGAAATCCGAGCGAGCCGATCCGATTCTTCGGGCTCAAACCGTCCCGCAACTTTCCGTCGAGCGAGGGTGCGCTGGGGCACCGCTACGATCTTCGCCAGAAGGTGGTAAGAAAAGTCGGTATTTCTCTGAAACCGTTCGAAAGCCGCATAGCTGAACCCGCGCTGGATTTGTTCAGCGACGTGAATCGGGTCATACCGCCGTAAACCAAAGAGAGCTACGTAATAGTGACCCTCTCGATGTCCCGACTGCACGCGGTCCCACAATTCGGCTACATCGGCAGACTTGCGTGCGACTTCTGCTACAGGGGATATCTTTGCCATGTGGCATAACCTATGATGCCACATGGCAGGACGCAAGAAGACCGGCGTCTAATGCTGGAGTTCAGCTGAAAGGCCACTGGGCCGTTATCGGCGGGGGGTGCATGTACCGTGCCCCGCGGTATGCTGATTCAGGGACGCAATCTCCGCGTTGCCTGCCACGCCGAATCCGAAAACAAGGCGGACCGCGCTATTCGCAGCGCAGCAAGTTTGAAGGGGGCTGTGGTCTCACTGAATTGCATTTGCTTCAATCTCCGGCAAGAGTCAATGTATTGTCGCCGAAGAAGCGAGACCGCAAATGCCGCTCGCGTTTACTCGAGTGGCGTGACGCTGACGCCCGCCCTGTCATCCGCCTCGTGCTACGCGGGAATCAAGACGTGCAAAGTGTACGATTGAAGGTCATGCCGGTGTACAGAGTTTCACGCAGTTTCAGGATCGTTAGACCGCAACGCGTGAAGCTTCAGCCAGGATCTGTTCGACATCCGTTGGTCGAGTCGCGCGCAATTTCCGTAAGCCATCTTTCACGATCCAATGAGTATCACTGCTTCGTGACTCCGCCCACTTACGACAAATAGCGAGAACATCGTCGGGGCAGCGACCACTTGCGTTGCGTAATACGTTGGCGACCGACTTTTTTTCATAGAGATTCCCATCAGCACGCAGCAGCTCGAGCACTGGCCAGACCATCTCGGGAGACTGCTTTACGATCCCCCTCAAGCCCTCGCTGGCCGCGCGCCGGATGCTGGCATCGGGGAGGGCAGCCCATCGGCGCGCCTGTTTCGCCACAGCTTCGGGGTGACGCTTTCCAATCTCAACTAATGCGGTTGCCGCCACTTCACGCGTTTGCCATTCGGGGCTTGCAGCGAGCCGTCGAATATCGGGAAAGACCGAGTCGGGCTCAGTCCGACCGCGCAAGAGTAGAGCCCTGATGTCTGCAATCTTCGTAACCGCTTTCGTCATAACAGAGTTAAGTATTGCGGTCTAAGCCAGCTTCTGCTGCGAGCGGGTCACACCAGGCGAGCGAAGCGAGCGTTCCGCGGAAGAGTTTGACGCTGCTGCGTACTACCGTGCGTTACGATATGTGATTGGAAGGGCGCACGTGCTGAACCTGAGCCTCGGTGTCAGTATCAGCGAGTGGTTAGCGAGCTCCACGCCGGACCTCATCCCAAAACGCGCGAGGAGACAGGACGCGGAATGGGACCTGATCAGCTACAGCGAGCAAGTCGCCGTCCCCCGTGATCAACGCATCGACGCGCGCGGAACGTGCACTGGCCAGGATCCAACCGTCGTCAGCGTCTTGAACCGCCACCGCGTCGGGAGATTCCGGCCGATCGACGACCTCGTAGGCCCGTAACAGCTCCTCGACCTCCGCCACACGCGCGGCGGGAAGGCGAAATCGCGTGTTAAGCACCCGACGGAGTTCGTCGAGGACAACTTCCCCCACGACCAGTTCGTGTTCGGCCAGAACGAGACGAACAGATCGGTGCAAAGACCACGTGTCGCCAGGGCACCGGCGAGCACATTGGTTCGAGGAAAACCCTCACGAAACGTCGCGGAAGACATCCTCATCGGTGAGATAACCAGCTGCCTCGGCAAACGGAGCGATGCGTCGGCGGACTTCCTCGAAGTCCACTAGGCTTTCTGCATTCGAGAAATTCAGCGAGCAATCTCGCGAGAGTCAGCTACAACAGGGAGGGTAAACGGGCGGAGACAGTACCAATGGGGGCAGGCTAGAACGCCCCCACAACCTCCACCCACTTCGAAAGAAACTGGTTCGCCTGAAATCCATCGAGAACCCGGTGATCGATGGTAAGCGTCACATAACACATCGGCTTCACCACGACGCGTTCGTCACTCCCCGATCCTTCTGCGACGACCCGCCGCTCGAGCTTACCAACGCCGAGTATCGCCGACTGCGGCTGGTTGATGATGATGGGCGTCGCAACGAGACTGCCACTCACCCCGTGATTGGAAATGGTAAACGTTCCATTTTGAACATCGCGCGGGTCGAGATTCGCGCCCCGCGCACGCTCGGTGAGATCCTGCAGCCGCTCGGCGATTCCGAACAGGTCGAGATCCTGCGCTTTCGTAATAACGGGCACGATCAAACCACCCGAGCCGAGGGCCGTCGCGACTCCAACATTGATATCGTCGAACACCGCGAGCCCGTCGTCCTGCCAGCGGCTGTTCGCTTCAGGCACCTCCCTCAGCGCCTCGACAGTAGCCTGCACGAAGTAGGCAGTGTACGTCAGCTTCACACCGCGGGACGCGAACTCCGCCTTGTGCGCATCCCGATGCTCCATCATCCGCGACAAATCGGCGTCGAACACGCTCGTGACATGCGGCGCTGTCGCAACGCTTTGAACCATGTGCTGAGCGATGGTGCGCCGCATCTGTGAGTGCGGCACGAGCCTGCCGGGAATCGCCGATTTCGAATGCCTCGCACTGGGACGGGCGGAATCGAGGGAATCGGCAACGACGGCCGTTCCCGATCCAGCATCAGACGCGACGTCACGGGCGATGAAATCCAGAACATCCTGGTGCGTTATCCGCCCCCCCCTCCCCGTTCCACTGATCTGAGATGCGTCGAGATCCTTCTCCTTCAGCAGTCGCCGCACAGCCGGACTGAGTTCGCCCGATCCACCACCGGCAACCGTCGTCGGTATGGCTCCCAACTTGTCAGTACCGTCTGCTTGCAAAGAGCCGGCGGGCGACCCACCCGCAGCGGGCTGCGATTCAGGCTTGGACGATGCCCCCACCTCGATCCGTCCGAGCACCGATCCCTCTTCAATCTCGTCACCTTCCTGCTTCAGTATCTCCGACAGGCGCCCGCTGCCCGGTGCGGCGACTTCCATGTTCACCTTGTCAGTGCTGATCTCGAGCAGTGGCTCATTTTCAGCGACCTCGTCGCCCACGGCTTTGAACCATGTCGACACAACGGATTCGGTACCTTCGGCCTGTCCCAGGGGAACAGTGACGTCAAGCAAATTCGGCATGGTCTACCGGGTTACGGAGAGCGGCGAACCGGAAAGCGGAAAGCGGGTAACGGGCAAATGTTCAAGCTTCAATCAACTCCGTCATGTACCGGGCAATCCCCTCAACCCCCGGCACAACAGCATCCATCAACCCGAAATTATGCGGGACCGGCACATCCGGAATCGCAAACCGCCGTATCGGTGCATCGAGACTGTAAAACGCCTCCTCAGCAATCACAGCAGCGATCTCCGCGCCAAAACCAGCAGTCCGATTATCCTCATGCACAATCAAACACCGCCGCGTTCGCGCAACTGAAGCCAGAACGGCCTCCCTGTCCCACGGCGAAACAGTCCGCAAATCGATAATCTCTATCGACTCCCCGACTCGCTTCGCCGCGAGCTCGCACCGCTCGACCATAGCTCCCCACGTCACCACCGTCAGCGCATCGCCACTCTGCGTGATGCGCGCTTTCCCCAGCGGCAGCACGTAGTCGTCACCAGGATACGGCCGCCTCGCCCACGGACCATCCAGCAGATGCCTGTGCTCGAAAAAGATCGTCGGGTTGTTGCTCCTGAGCGCAGCGCGCAACAATCCAACCGCATCCTCGGCGTTGGATGGAAACACCATCTGCCAGCCGATCGCATGCGCCCAGAGAACTTCGCCTGAAACACTGTGCCACGGATCACCAACCTTGGCAAAACCACCCGGCATCCGCACCACAATGGGCGCCGCAAAACGGTTCGCCGTCCGCCAGCGCATCGTGCCGCAGTTGTTGAGCTGTTCGGTAGCAGGATCCGCATACTTCCGAAACTGAATCTCGGCCACCGGCATCAGCCCGGCGATCGCCATTCCGACGGCGCGCCCGATGATCCCCTCCTCCGACAAGCTGGTATCGAAGACCCGTTTGTCGCCAAACTCGTCCTGCAGCCCCATCGTCGCTGCATGAACACCGCCCTTCGGGCCGATATCCTCACCAAAAAGAAGCAGTTTGGGATTGGTTTTCAGCTCATGCTGCAGCGTCCGGCGGATCGCGGTCAGCATGTTCGTACGCTGAAGCTCGGGTGCGGGAGTGCTGGTACCACCAGGAAAAACATGCCCGCTTACCGCCAGCCCGCCTGTCTGCTGAGTGTCGGGCATACCGTCCGGACGCGACTCGGCGAAAACATACCGCTTGATCCTCGACGCATCCGGCTCCGGACGATTCAGCGCGGCCTCCAGCGCAGCCTCGGCATCCGCCTCCACGCGCGATTCAAGCTCGGTCCACTCAGCGTCCGACATTACCGCGGGAACGAGATATTGCCTGAGCCTGGGCAGCGGATCGCGCGCCTGTTCATCGGTGATGTAGTCGGCGGACTTGTATGCCTGAGTGTCCTGCCCGGAATGACCACACAGACGCGGCACATCCAGTCGAAGCAGGGCCGGACCCTTTTGAGATCGTACGTGCTCGGTCACATCCGCAAACGATGCCGCCGCGTCGCCCGGATCCGACCCGTCGCCTTCGCGAATGTAGAGATTCCCGAACGAGGCCAGATTGGCCGCGATGTTCCCGCCCGGAGTCTGCAGCTCCGACGGCACGGAGATACCGTACCGGTTGTCCTCTATATAGAAAAGGATCGGCAACCGAAGTGTCGTCGCAATAGTCAGGGCCGACCAGAACCCGTTTGTCGCTGCCGAAGCCTCACCGCCGAGCACAACGGCCATCGAGCGATCGTAGGAGTGATCGCCCATTACGTCGCGATAATAAGTGATCGACTGCGCCCAGCCGACGGAGGGGGTGTACTGCGAACCGACATCACCGGACATCGGCAGCACGATTGCACCATCGTTGTTCGGAAAGTTGCAGACTACGCCGATGTCACGCCCATCGCTGAAACCGCCCGATTTCCGGAGCGGGCCCGCAAACGCGTCCTCGAGCGTCAACCCCAGCGTCAGCAGCAGCGGACGCGACCTGTAGTACGCCCCGGCGGCATCGTGTTTTCCATCCAGCAGCGTTCCGAGAATTATCTGCGCCAGATCGTGACCGCGTGCCGAGAACTGGTAGACCACCTTTTTTTGCGGCAGGAGCCGCGTCTCTTCGATGTAGTCGAGACTACGCGACGCAAGCAGCAGATACGCAATTCGTTTCCAGTCGAAACGCGGATCGACAGGAAGCGTGGATGATTGCTGTGCGGGGGCAAGCGTGCCGGTCATCGATGAATCGGTAAGAGCCTGGTGTACGGGGTGCCCGTCGTCAGCGAAAACTACTCGGTGACGCCTGGAGAACTGAAGAAGGTAAAACCATCGGCCGCCATCGTCTTGAGCAGCGGGCTTGGCCGGTATCTCTCCTCACCATAAAACTCGTGCAGCGCGCCGAGCCAGTTGACCGTCTCCTGAATACCCACTTCGTCTGCCCATTGCAAAAGGCCCTTCGGATAATTGACGCCGAGGGTCATCGCCAAATCGACATCTCTCGCCGTCGCAATGCGGTAATACACCGCTTCGGCGGCCTGATTGATCAACATCGAGAGAATCCGCCGAAAAATGAGATCTCCGAGCTCCGTGTTGCGATCGGGTTCGGGTACGCCTGCACCCTCGCTGTAATCGTAGTAGCCACGACCTGTTTTTCGGCCGAAGAACCCCGCGTCGAACAATCGCTGCTGGGTGATGAACGGTTTGAAGCGGGAGTCATGGAACGTCGCTTCGTAAACGCTTTTCGTCGCGGCAAAATTGATATCGTTGCCGATGAAGTCCATCAGCTCGAAGGGTCCCATTTTGAAGCCGCCAATCTCCCGCATCGCCCAGTCGATGGTCGACATGCCGGCGATTCCTTCCTCGTAAATGCGGAGCGCTTCGCCATAAAACGGGCGCGCGATGCGATTCACAATGAAGCCCGGCGTATCCGACGCAATCACCGTGGTCTTCCCCCATGCATCGATGAGAGCACGCGCAAAACGGGTGACCTCACCGCTCGTCGCGAGGCCCGGTACGATTTCGACCAGCGGGAGGACAGTCGGCGGATTGAAGAAGTGCACGCCAATGAGCCGCTCAGGGCGCTGGCACGCTTGCGCGATGGCCGTGATTGACAACGACGACGTATTGGTCGCAAGCACTGCGTCGGCCGGGACGACTTCCTCCAGCCGGAAGAAAAGATTCTGCTTGGCGTCGAGAGTTTCGACGATCGCCTCGATCACGAATCCGCATCCTTCGAGCTGATCGAGTGCCGCGCCTCCCCCGCCTCCCCCGCCTCCATCGCTTCCGACGCAGATGACGCGTTTGCGGGCGAGAGCCGCTTCGGTATCCGACATTCGCCCTTTCTCTACACTTCTGGCGAGATTTTTTTCAATGCCCGCTACAGCACGAGTGAGCGCGCCAGCGTCGGTGTCGAAGAGAACGGTATGATGGCCGGCCATGGCGGCGAGTTGGGCGATGCCGCTTCCCATTGCGCCCGCGCCCACCACTCCGACCTGCAATTCGCGACTGACGCCGGCCATGACATCGGCACCGGAATGCTTGCTTTGCTTGGCCGACCCACCGGACCCGCCTCCTCCGCTGGATCCGCCCGACGCGCTATTCACCCGAGAACTGCGGTTGCCGTTTTTCCCGGAATGCCGCAACGCCTTCGATGAAATCGCGCGTATGTCCCGCCTCGCGCTGCATCGACTCCTCGGCATCGAGCTGGGCATCGAGATCGTTGGCCATCGACGCGTTGAGCAATCGCTTCGTAAGACCGAGCCCGCGCGTCGGCATCGCGGCGAGCTGCGTTGCAAGGGCCATTGACTCCGCCATCAGCGAATCGGCGGGACAAACCCGATAGATCATGCCGATTTCATGAGCGCGGGTTGCCGAGATCTTCTCGCCCAGCATCATCATCGCGGTTGCCATCGGCAGGCCTGCGCTTCTCGGAAGAAAAAAAGATCCACCGCTGTCGGGTACGAGCCCGATCTTCGAGAACGATTGTATGAATGACGCATTCTCAGAGGCAACGACAATGTCGCAGGCAATGGCGACATTGGCACCAGCTCCGGCCGCAACACCATTCACAGCGCAAACCACCGGCTTCTCGAGTTCCCGGAGTGCCCTGATGACTGGATTGTAGGTCGTTCGAACCAGCGCGCCGAGATCAAAGCGGCCATCGACGGACGGAGGAACCGCAGAGAGGTCCTGCCCGGCGCAGAACGCGCGCCCCGCTCCAGTGAGCAGCACTGCGCGCACTGTTCTGTCATCGCGGGCAGTTGCAAGCGCGGCATGAAGCTCCGCGGCCATGTCGCCGTTGAAGCTGTTGAGGACGTCAGGCCGGTTGAGCGTGATCTTCATCACGCTGCCAGCGGATTCGACGAGGATGAATTGCTGACTCACGGGGTCAAAGAGCATCGGTGACAGCAGAGCCAGCCCGACTCTGTCACCTCTCCAGCTCCGAAATCAGTTTGTTGTTGTGGCTGCGCACCCAGCCCGGAATCAGCAGCGCATCCACAAGCGCCCAGATCGCCGGAACTGCGATCGTGAAGTAGCCAACGAGAATCAGCATCATCACGAACGAGAACATGGTCATTGCCAGCATCACCATGCCGGTGAACCATTTGCCCATGTAGAACCGGTGGGCTCCGCAGAGGCCCACCAGCAACCAGCACAGGTACGCAACCGCGATGGATTTCTTGTTGGCATCGTACGTCATCATCCGGTGCGTGTCAGCATGCGTCGGACCAGTCATTTGCGACCTCGTTCAGGCAATGGATTGACCGCGTAAGAAAATGCATCCGCGGAAGTGGCGCCGATAGCCAACGCCGGCAACACGCACTACGTACCGGGCGGGCCCGGAGTGCCAGCCCCGATCAATTAGATTTTCGCATGCCCAATGCCTATATCGTGGACGGCGTACGAACGCCAATCGGAAGCTTCGGCGGCTCTCTGGCACCGGTTCGTCCCGATGACCTCGCGGCTCACGTCATCCGTTGTCTCGCCGAACGGAGTGCGGCGATTCCCAGGGAGGCGATCTCCGACGTCGTGATGGGATGCGCGAATCAGGCCGGTGAAGACAACCGGAATGTCGCCCGGATGGCGGCACTCCTCGCCGGACTTCCCGCGAGTGTTCCAGGGGAGACGGTCAACCGGCTCTGCGCTTCGGGGATGAATGCCGTCGTCAACGCTGCGAGAGCGGCGCGCCTGGGAGATGGTGACGTGTATATCGCTGGCGGGGTCGAGAGCATGACGCGTGCGCCTTACGTTCTCTCGAAGGCGGCTCAGCCGTTCGCGCGCAACGCTGAGCTGTTCGACACGAGCATCGGCTGGCGGTTTGTCAATCCAGCAATGCGGGATGAGTACGGCGTTGATTCCATGGGCCAGACGGCCGAAAACGTAAGCGAGAAATTCGGCATCACGCGCGAGGATCAGGATGGCTTCGCGCTCCGGTCGCAGCAGAAGGCAGCAGCAGCCCGAAGTGCCGGCCGGTTCGAGCGCGAGATCGTCGCTGTTCCCGTACCATCGGAAAAGCGCGGCGCAGCGCCGGCAGTATTCGCCGAGGATGAGTTTATTCGCCCCGATACCAGCCTTGCGATCCTGGCGAAACTCAAGCCGGCGTTTCGGACAGACGGGAAAGGATCGGTTACCGCTGGAAATTCGTCAGGGATCAACGACGGCGCCTGCGCCATGTACATCGTATCGGAGGCCGCGGTGGAAAAGTACGGCCTCACGCCAAAGGCCCGGATCGTTGCATCTGCCGCTGCGGGTGTCGAGCCCCGTGTGATGGGAATCGGGCCAGTGCCCGCATCCCGGCAGGCACTCGCACACGCCGGCCTCACGCTCGGCGATATGGCGGTGATCGAGCTCAACGAAGCGTTTGCCGCACAGTCGCTGGCCTGCACGCGGGAACTGGGTCTCGCCGACGACGACCCTCGTGTCAACCCGAACGGCGGCGCGATCGCCCTCGGGCATCCGCTCGGAATGTCGGGAGCGCGGTTGCTGCTGACGGCCATGCACGAGCTGCACGCAAACGGTGGACGCTATGCGCTTTGCGCAATGTGCGTCGGTGTGGGCCAGGGCATGGCGACGATCATCGAACGCGTGTGATCCCGCTTTCAGTGCGAAAGAGTACGATCTGGCTCAACGGCACTCTCCAGCCTCAGCAGGCGTGGCAGTGACCAACAACATTTATGCGTTCGGCGGCTTTCGCCCCGTCGTTCACGAGTCAGCGTTCATTCATCCCAATGCGACTGTCACCGGCAACGTGATCGTCGGCCGTGATGTGTACGTCGGACCAGGCGCAGCGATCCGCGGCGATTGGGGCGGAATCGTCATTGGGGACGGCTGCAACATCCAGGAAAACTGCACCATCCACATGTTCCCCGGCATTACGGTGGTGCTGGAGGAGAGTGCGCACATCGGCCACGGCGCGATCATCCACGGAGCGCGCATTTGCCGGAATGCACTCGTGGGGATGAATGCAGTGGTGATGGACAATGCGGTGGTAGGCGCAGAGTCGATTGTCGGTGCGCTTTGTTTCGTCCCGGCCGAGATGCAGATTCCGGAGCGGAAGGTAGTCGTTGGCAATCCGGCAAAAGTCGTGAAGGATGTAAGTGACGAGATGATTGCCTGGAAAACGAAGGGTACACGGCTGTATCAATCGCTGCCGGCAAGTCTGCGCGATTCGCTCGAACCGTGTGAGCCCCTGCGGGAGATCGAGCCCAACCGGCCGCAACAGCCGACGAGCTTCGGGATGTGGAAGGACGAATCGAGAAAGGTGAGGACTGAGTGACTGCAACTTTGAAGAGCTATGCCAGGGGTGAATGGGTTCAGGGCACCGGGAACAGCGTCGACCTGATACATGCGGTGACTGGCGAGCCCGTCGCCAGCGCCACCGGGGGCGGACTCGACTTTGCCGGGATGCTCGATTACGCCCGCACTGTCGGCGGACCGAAGATCCGCGGGATGACGTTCCACGAACGCGCGCGGATGTTGAAGGCGATGGCGAAATATCTGATGGAGCGGAAGGACGAGTTCTATACGCTGTCCGAAGCGACCGGGGCAACCAAGCAGGATTCGTGGGTCGACATCGAAGGAGGCATCGGCACTTTTTTCGCCTACTCCAGCAAGGGCCGCCGGGAATTCCCCAACGAGACGTTTTTCGCCGAGGGCGCGGTTGAGCCGCTTTCGAAAGACAACAGCTTTGTGGGCCGACATTTGTGCGTCCCGCTCGAAGGCGCCGCGGTTCATATCAACGCCTTCAACTTTCCCTGCTGGGGAATGCTCGAGAAACTCGCGCCAACTTTTCTGGGCGGCATGCCGGCGATCGTCAAGCCAGCCACGATCACATCGTATCTCACCGAGGGAATGGTGCGAGCGATGATCGAGTCGGAGATAATTCCCGAGGGAGTTCTTCAGCTCATCGTGGGCAGCACGGGCGATCTTCTCGATCATGTGACCGGCCAGGACGTCGTCACATTCACCGGCTCTGCGGTCACCGGCCGCAAGCTTCGCAGCAGCTCGGCGATCGTCGAAAACTCCACCCGTTTCAACATGGAAGCGGATTCCCTCAACTTCTCGATGCTCGGACCGGAATCCGCGCCGGGCTCGGACGAATTCGACCTGTTCGTGAAGGAGGTCGTGCGCGAGATGACATCGAAGGCCGGACAGAAATGCACCGCGATCCGCCGCACGCTGGTGCCAGAGACTATGGTCGACGATGTCATCAAGGCAATCGGCAAGCGACTTGGCGGAGTGAAGCTCGGAGATCCGCGTACCGATGGTGTCCGCATGGGCCCGCTGGTTGGACGGGAGCAGGTGCGGGAGGTGGGCGAACGGGTGGACGAGCTGAAAGAGGGCTCGGAGATTGTATATGGGAACCCATACGATTTCGAGATCGCTTCCGGTGACAAGCAGCGGGGAGCGTTCTTCCCCGCGACGCTGCTCTACTGCGAAGCGCCTCTCACGACCCTGGCTCCGCACAACATCGAGGCGTTCGGCCCGGTGAATACCATCATGCCCTACCAAAACGTTGGCGAAGCGGTCGAGCTGGCAAAGCTGGGCAAAGGGAGTCTCGTAGGGTCGCTGTTCACATCCGACGATACCGTTGCCCGCGACGTGGTGCTCGGTGCTGCTTCGCACCATGGCCGCATCATGGTGATAGACAGGACGAGCGCGAAATCATCGACCGGGCATGGTTCTCCCTTGCCTGGCCTCGTCCACGGAGGCCCTGGCCGGGCCGGCGGTGGCGAAGAGCTCGGCGGCACAAGAAGCGCGCTCCATTACATGCAGCGCACGGCGGTCCAGGGATCTCCGACGACCCTCACGCGGGTGTCGAGAGAATGGATAAAGGGCGCCGCACAACCGTCGGATCGCATACATCCGTTCAGAAAATATTTCGAAGAGCTCGAAATCGGGGAGACACTCGTCACGCATCGTCGCACTATCACCGAAGCGGATATCGTAAACTTTGCGGGGATCAGCGGCGATTTCTTCTACGCCCACATGGATGACATCGCCGCGAAGGAGTCGCTATTCGAGAAGCGGGTTGCTCACGGCTACTTCGTGTTGTCTGCGGCGGCCGGACTGTTCGTCGATCCCGCGCCGGGACCGGTGCTGGCGAACTACGGGCTCGACAATCTGCGCTTCGTAAAACCGGTTTACGTGGGTGACACCATCCAGGTGCGGCTCACCTGCAAGGTCAAAACGGAAAAGGAGACGCAGCCCGATACTGTTCCGCAGGGTGTCGTCGCGTGGGACGTCGAAGTCACTAACCAGGATCAGGAACCGGTCGCGGTCTACACGATTCTCACCCTGGTCAAGCGCCAGGTGCCAACTGCTGATGCGGGTGCCAGTACCGCAGGGCCTGACGGCGTTGGCAACAATCCGTGGGCTCCTGTAACACGCCAGCCTCAGGCGACCGATCAGCCGGTCACGCCGGTGTGACGGGCGGGAGTATGCGCGGGCAGTCTGGCTATTACGACCGCGGACGACCACTGCGCGGAGTGACCGGCACATTCTGCGTCATCATCGGTGACAATTCGGTCCCGCCCGGCGCTGTCTCCGACGAAGGCGGCGGACGGCTGCCCGGAGCTTCACCAAGCCGCGCCATGAAGCGCTGTTTTTCGCGCATTCCTGTCATGTCGACCAGAAGGCTGCTGGTGGCAACCTCGATCTTTCGAAGCCGCTCCTCCATTTCCCCCATGCGGTCTGCCGGCGGTTTCGCGTCGCGGTCAAGCCGGCGCCACGCAATGATGACTCCCTTCGTCACGTACCCGGTGACTGCCACCAGGATCGTCATCATGAACAGCGATTGTGGTTCGAATCCCATGAAATCCAGACGCGGCGCGCGACCTGATTGTTTCAGTCCACCTCATCGAGCATGGCCCTGATTCTGGGAAACATTTCCCGGATCTCATCCATCGACACTGCGCCGGCGGACAGACGGAACCACCCGGTGTCCCCGCGCACACCAAACGCCGAACGAGACCACGGCAGCGTGACCCTTAACTTTGCCAGCATCTTCAAGATAAGCTTCACGCCGCTCTGAAAATCCGCGCGGATGTAGGTGTTCGGGATCACCTGGTTGAATGTGCCTCTGGCATTCTCGACAACCCGTCCCGTCTGCGGCCCGCGCTGTCACTGTCGAATGCTCCACCGAGGGGGCGGCAGTCTGTTCAGCCGTGTTCGCCCGTCATATCGCGAGCGAATCATATGGGCTGTGACCGCACCGATGCGCGATGCAAACGCTATGGCCGCGCGGAGCCGCGTCAGATCGTCGCGCGTGAGAAATCTGCCTTCGGAAGTCCTGGGTCGTCGAACTCGAAGCCAAGCACCCACTTGGACTTAACAGTGGAGGCGGCGCGCTCGAGGTCGCCACCTACATGGCCGTGATGTACCGCAAATCAAAGCCCACCGCGCGGAGATATCGAAGACCGGCGGACGCTGGATGCGAGTGAGCGTCGATGAACCCCGGAACGACTGTCCTGCCGCCGAGATCGTCGAGTCGTGTTCCCCGGCCCGCGAGTGAGCGAATGAATGTATTGTCGCCTACCTCAGGCGATTCCGCCGCCAGTGATCGCGAGTGCCTGAGCACGAGGCGCAGAGCGATTTAATGAAAGGCTTGCGTTTCGAACAGTGGTCACCTATGGTTGGGGCCTTTCCCTCGCCTGACACACGATTCGAAGGATCGCCGAATGAAGCTCCAAAGATTTGCCATTTCTATGGCAATTCCGCTCGCCCAGATGTTGCTCCGCCCTCTTGGCGCAGACGGTCAGCAGCACTCGCCAACCCTTTATCGCACCGTTAGTCCGACGCCTCTCACATCCGCTTTCGAGGCCATCCCGCTCGTGACATTTAAGCTTTCATCCGCAGGGTCGCCGGCCTCGATAGTAAGGTTAGGCGCTGGTGGTATCGTAGGCGGCCTCGTTGGTTTTGGTATAGGCGGCGCTGTAGGTGCCGCCTCATCAGGAGAGGGTCTCGGAGGAATATTTATCGGAGCGGTTCTTGGGCAATCGGTCGGCGTCCCTGCGGGGGTGAATATCGCCAATCGCGGGAGGGGAAATCTAGCTCCTGCATTGCTCCTTTCAACGGCACTAGGTGTCCTGGGGATCCTTGCCCTCGACCGAGACGTCATCGAAGCGGGTGCTTTCTACGCGGTTGTGGCGCCATTGCAATTGGCGACCTCGATCATCCTTGAACGCAAGACTAGCCGGCAGAAGCCCAAGTAAGCGACCAGACTAAGCTTGCCATCGTCTGATCATGGTGACCTTTCCCCTCATCGTAGCAGGGTGTATGAAGGTCGGCTTCCACCTTTACACAAGAGGATAGAAATGACACAACGTTTTAACAAGGTACTGATTTCCGCAATTGGCATTCTTGCTTTCAGCGGCTGTTCCAACGCTGAATCAACGGCACCTTCTTCCCGCGATAGGCAACCACTAACCTCAATAGCGACAACAGAAGTTGACACGTCGCTAAACGCCATTCTAAAGGGAGTGGCGCTAGCTCTACGCACCACCTCGGTGCGCCAACAGCTCTTGGCAGACCTGCGCGACACTCCTTTCCCCCGCCACAAGATTCACCTCCAGTCTTATTTACGCGGAGCGCGGGGTGCCGCAATCGTTGAGGCCGCCGCACTCGGTTTAGCTGTTACGCCGCAGCATCTGCTGATGCAATTGGCCGCGTTGCCGACCTTGGAGTTTTCGATGTCGCGAAGTATTGACCGGGTGCGTTGGACCGGCACTGACGATGTCCTAGTAGTTGGGAGCGTAAGCACTCTTCACGACATTCTCCGTACTGGTCGGCTTGCGGGCTACAATACGCGGGGCGAGCCAATCACGGTGCCTGTAATGGGTGCGTTTGAGCCCGCGCCTCAACTGCATGTGCTGAAGGCGCAGAGCGACTTTGGTAGCGATCCAGAAAGAGCGCGGAGTCAAGCGCCACGACGAATGGGGAGCACCATCAGCACTCGCAATGAAGAGTTCTTCACGGTTCAGAACGACTGCGGACCGGAGGCTGTCATCGAATGCCCGACGGAAGGAACCGGCGCTGGTGGCTTCGTAGCAACAGGGTATCAGCTCGATCCGGCGTTCTCGTGGGATAACTGTGTTACAAATAGCACCGGGCCCGACCGCGACATGGACCAGATTAAGGATGATTGCGAGCACGCAGTAGCACTCACGTTTCGCCCGTATCTCAAAGTCATGTCGAACGACAACAATCTGTCACGCGAACCTCACTGGTCAGTCACTCGCAGCTTCGAATTTCCCCGAACGTTTCGCATCTTCTACGCTCTAGCCTATCGTGAGGACGGCGGCTCACCGGCATTCGGCCAGGGCGGATCGCATAATGGGGATAGCGAGTTCATTATTGTTGAGGTGCGCGAAGAATCAGCTGCGCGCTATCAAATGACGCGAGGAACGCTCTCCGCGCATGACGGTGAGTGCTGTGGGGTCGACGGCACAGGCACCTGGACTTCTGCCGATTTCCAGTTCCGGAGTGGCGAGGGTCGTGGCCGGCCGATCGTTTGGGTTGCTGAGGACAAGCACGCGAATTATAAAACAGAGAATCAATGCGACAAGGGCGCCAATTGGTTGGACAACTGCGACAATCCAGCAAGCGGGTACCAAACGTCCGAGGTCCGATCAGACGATAACATAGGGAACTTGGCCAATTTCATGTTGGACTGTGTGCCCAGCCGGGACCCTTATCGCGGCGATTACGATCCGAATCTTCTGGAGTGCTTTATCACGACTCTCCACAAGTTTGTTGGCTGGCGGGAGCTCGACGGCGGAGCAGCCGCTGCTTACATCACGAAGTTATCCAATTGGGGGTTTTGATAAACGCACGGCTCCCAGGGAGAGGCGCCCTCCAGTGACAGTTGCTAATACTTCAGCGTTCGGCCAGCGCGCGGAATAATTGGAATGTTATGCGTGACCAGAGGTGACAACTTATAATCACCAGTGGCTGATGGCGATCGCTGCGCTTGGCAGGTCGCCGAACTTTCACCAAGACCCGCCATGAAGCGCTCTTTCTCACGCATTCCCGTCATGTCTACCAGAAGGCTGCTGGTGGCAACCTCGATCTTTCGAAGCCGCTCCTCCATTTCCCCCATGCGGTCTGCCGGCGGTTTCGCGTCGCGGTCAAGCCGGCGCCACGCAATGATGACTCCCTTCGTCACGTACCCGGTGACTGCCACCAGGATCGTCATCATGAACAGCGATTGTGGTTCGAATCCCATGAAATCCAGACGCGGCGCGCGACCTGATTGTTTCAGTCCACCTCATCGAGCATGGCCCTGATTCTGGGAAACATTTCCCGGATCTCATCCATCGACACTGCGCCGGCGGACAGACGGAACCACCCGGTGTCCCCGCGCACACCAAACGCCTTGAACGAGACCACGGCAACGCCGGCCCGCTCGAGGAGCAGATTGCGGATGTCTTCATCCGTCTCGACCACACGCCCCGCGACACTTTTTCCATGCAGTTTGAACTGCGCCGAGAAGTAGATAGCGCCCTGGGGATTGATCGAGTGAACGGGGTGACCCGCTGCTTTCAGCGCGTCGAACCCCTCGGACATCGCTTCCAGCCGCTCGGCAAGACTTGCGTCCATTTCCACGCGGAACCGCGCAATCGCCGCCTCATCATTCAGAAAGTGCGCGACGGCGCTTTGCTCGGCTCTCGGTGCCCATGCGCCGGCATGCGACAGCAGGTCGCGAATTCTTGCGCCGAGGGCGGGCGGAACGAGCATCCATCCGAGTCGGAGGCCGGTGCCGGCAAATGCCTTGGACACCCCGTCGGCGGAAATGAGGTATCGGGCCGACTCCGGTACGATCGCCGCGGGATAGACGTGCTTCTGCCCCGTTGAGACAAGCGCCCCGTACATCTGATCGTGCAGCACGAACAGCGGGCGTTTCCCCGCGGCCTCCCGCGATTTGTTCTCGGCAACAACTGCGATCAAAATCTCGCGAAGATGCTCTTCCGCCATCACCGTCCCGGTGGGATTTCCCGGCGAGCAGATGCAGAGCAGCGACGCTTCCGGAATGTGCGGGGCAAGCTGCGCGAGAGTTGGCTGAAACCCGGTCTCGGCTGTTCCCTGCACTTCGAGCGATTCTCCACCAGTGAGCCAGGCGTAGGCCTCATTCTGCCATGAGGGGACGGAATAGAGAACCTTGTCGCCCGGATTGATCACCGCGCGGTACACTCCGTAGAGAACCGGCCTGCCACCGCTGCAGACGACGATCGCATCGAGAGGATATCGCACGCCCGCCGTGCGGAAGACGTAGTCCGATATTGCCTGCCGAAGAGGGAGCATTCCTTCGGGCGTCGGATAGTTGGTTTCCCCGCGCGCGACTGCCTGTTGAATGCCCATCGCAAGCTCGACGGGGATGGGAAAATACCGTGGGTCGAAATCGCCGACGGTGAGATTGACGACGTTTTCCCCAGCCGCGATCATCGCGCGAACCTGCCTGGTGATTCTGAGAATCCCCGACTCATGGAGACCGCGCACGGCTACCGAAAGCGATTCGTCGAGCGTCGTCTGATCGCCGAAGTCGAGCGGCGAGTCTGAGTCGAGATTCATGCGCGGATTCTATCCTTGTGGAGCATGCGAGTCCAGCGCGTTATACTTCGGCCTCTGATCTGCTTCTCCTGCCTGGTATGAGTACATGAGATGTTTCGTTGCACTTGCCGCGCTCACAATCTTCAGCGCTGAGATGTCCGCCCAGCCAACCGATCGTGATCTGGCGCGGGCGCGCCGGGTGCTAGCCTCCACGCCGCTCGTCGATGGCCATAACGATCTTGCCTGGGCGATCCGCGAGAGCGAGACCGCGCCACGAAATGTCGACGCTTACGATCTCCGCAAACGCACTACCGGCCACACCGATCTCGAAAGACTGAAAAAGGGAATGGTTGGCGCGCAGTTCTGGTCGGTGTACATCCCCGGTGAAGTGGGAGATTCGGGGTTCGCGCGCGTACAGATGGAGCAGATCGACATCGCCCGGCGTTTCATCGCGAAATACCCGGATCGGTTTCAGTGGGCGCTGACTGCAAAGGACATCAGGAGCACTTTCAAAAAGAAAAAAATCGGGTCGCTGCTCGGACTCGAGGGTGGCCATGCAATCGAGAATTCGCTCGGTGCGTTGCGCATGTACTACGATCTGGGCGCGCGATACATGACGCTCACCCACAACGTCACGCTCGACTGGGCCGATGCTGCGGCAGACTCGGCGAAGCACGGAGGGCTGACTCCGTTTGGCAAGGAAGTCGTGCGCGAGATGAACCGGCTCGGAATGCTCGTCGATCTCTCGCATGTATCTCCGGCGACCATGAGCGATGCACTCGATGCGACGCAGTCGCCCGTAATCTTTTCGCATTCCAACGCACGGGCGCTGGCGGATGTGCCCCGCAATATTCCCGATTCCATATTGCGGAGGCTGCCGGCTAATGGTGGTGTAGCGATGATCACTTTCGTCACCGCGTTCACGTCGCCTCAGGCAGCCGCGCACGCGCAACTGGAAGGCAGAGCGGGAGCGGAAGCCGGGCGCAAACACCGGGGCAACGCCGCCGCAGTGCGCGCCGAGATGGAAGCCTGGGTCGCGGCCAATCCGCGGCCTGTCGTGACCATTTCGCAGATCGCCGACCATATCGATCATGTTCGGAAAGTCGCCGGCGCCGATCACGTCGGCATCGGGGGTGATTTCGACGGAATCTCCGTCACCGTGCAGGGTCTCGAGGATGTTTCCACCTACCCGGCGCTTTTCGCCGAGCTGGCGCGTCGCGGCTGGTCGGATGGCGACATGAAAAAGCTCGCCGGCGAAAACATTCTCCGGGTGCTCGCCAGGAATGAGGTGGTAGCTTCCGGACTTCAGCGGACTACGGCTCCCTCGAACCGCACGATCATGGAGATGGACGCAGCCGGGTTGGGGAGGTAGCGATGGAGCACTCGCCGGGATTTCTGCGGATTGCGGAAGAAGCACGGAGCAAAGTACGGGAGATCGCTGTTGCCGAGGCTGTTGCCGCGGTCAAAGATGGAAGCGCGCGTCTTCTGGACGTGCGCGAAGACAGCGAATGGCTGGCAGGGCATGCCGAGGGAGCACATCACCTGAGCAAGGGTATAATCGAGCGCGATATCGAAAAGCTTGTGCCCATGAAGGACGAGTCTCTCATCCTTTACTGCGGCGGTGGATACCGATCGGCCCTGGCGGCGGATGCCATCCAGAAGATGGGTTACACCAACGTCAGATCCATGGCCGGCGGATGGCGGGCGTGGAACGAGCTGGGCGCACCAATCGAGGAATCAGATCATGATGATTGATGGAAACGTGAGTTTGAAGCGTATTGTCTGTCGGGCGGTTGTCGTCATTGCGATTGCATCGAGCGCCGCATGCCGGGCTGACGATGCCGACGCATCCGGAGGATCTCGGAGCAAGGATGTCGAGCCCACCGGCGGAAAGTCGCAAGCTGAAGTTGTGACCCCCGACCAGCCGGCGCCGAGTACGGTCGCTGTAACTGCCGCGACTGCCGGGGAGCCGGTTGCGATCAAGGTTTACAAGGACGCCAACTGCGGGTGTTGCAAGAAATGGGTCGAGCATCTCGCCAGCAACGGGTTCAAGGTCGAGACGATGGACATGCCGGATCTCTCCCTGCTCAAGCAGAAGCACGGCGTTGCCGATGAGCTGCAGTCCTGCCACACCGCACTCGTTGACGGGTACGTCGTGGAAGGTCACGTCCCCGCGGAAGTGATCAGGAAAATGCTGAAGGAAAGGCCGCAGATTGCAGGCCTTGCCGTACCGGGTATGCCGATGGGATCTCCTGGTATGGAGGGTCCCACGAAGGAGCGCTACGACGTACTCACTTTCGACCGTGCGGGCCGTACGACGGTGTACTCTCAGCAGTAGCGACGCGACTACTCCGCGTTCGCGTCGGCTGGCTTGCGTTCAAGTAGCGCGATGAATGCCGGATGGTCGCGAAGTGAATCGAAATCGGTATCGTGTTCTATCCACTTCCAGTGGCCGAATCCATTGTCGAGCGCACGGGTGAGTGCGTCGATAGCCTCATCAGCCTGCCCCTCCTGGGCAAATGCACACGCAATGTTGTAGAGCACGGACGGATCGTCGGGGTCCATTGCCAGTGCTCGTCGATTCCATTCGCGCGCTTTCTCGGATTCGCCAAGCGTCGAGAGCGACATTGCGCCCATGTAGAGCGCGCGCGGATCGTCGAGGTTGAGCTCGAGATGCTTTCGAGCGGTGTCGTACGCACGTCTCG